>JBJTSG010000233.1:0-3263 GCA_046076505.1 Erythrobacter sp.
GGTATCCGAGCCGCCCCTTTCTTGTTGATGAGGCTGATGAAACCGGTCGCTTCAGCGACCGCAATGCCACCCGGCCGCCCCGCAGGCGATCAGGCCCACAAGGGTCTGCGGCTCGCCGAGGACGCAGCCGTGGAGGCGGCTGTGCTCACATACCCCGCGCGATCACCATTTTCATCACTTCGTTCGAGCCGCCGAAGATGCGGGTGATGCGGCTGTCACGGTACATGCGGGCGATCGGGTAGTCGTTGATGAACCCGGCCCCGCCGTGGAATTGCAGGCACTTGTCGACCACTTCGCCCTGCAGCTCGGTCACCCAGTACTTCGCCATGCAAGCGGTCGCCACGTCGAGCTCGCCCTTCAGGTGCCGGGCGATGCAGTCGTTGACGAAGACGCGCGCCGCCGTGCTGCGGGCCTTGAGATCGGCCATCACGAACTGGGTGTTCTGGAAATCCCAGATCGTCTGGCCGAAGGCCTTGCGGTTCTTGACGTAGTCCATCGTGGTCTCGAGCGCCTTCTCGATCCCGTTGATCGCGCCCACGGCGATGATCAGGCGCTCCTGCGGCAGCTCGCCCATCAGCTGGTAGAAGCCGCGGCCCTCGACCCCGCCGAGCACGTTTTCAGCCGGCACGAAGACATTGTCGAAGAACAGCTCGGAGGTGTCGGCCGCGTCCATCCCGATCTTGTCGAGCTTCTTGCCGCGCTGGAAGCCTTCGGCGCCCTCGGTCTCAAGCAGCATCAGCGAGATGCCCTTGGCGCGCTCGTTCGGATCGGTCTTGGCGACGACGATGATGAAATCGGCGATCTGGCCGCTCGAGATATAGGTCTTGGCCCCGCTGATGCGGTAGCCGTTGCCGTCCCTGACCGCGGTGGTGGTGATCGACTGGAGGTCGGAGCCCACGCCCGGCTCGGTCATGGCGATCGCGCTGACGAGATCGCCCGAGACGAGTCGGGGGAGGTACTTGTGCTTCTGTTCCTCGGTGCCGTGACGCACGAGGTAGGGCAGGATCACGGTGTTGTGGAGCGAGGCGGCAAAGCCGTCGACCCCGTGCTTGGCCTGCTGGTCGATGACAACGAGGTCATGCCGGAAGTCGCCGCCGTGGCCGCCATACTCGGTCGGCACGCTGACGCCGAGCAGTCCCGCTTCGCCCGCCTCGCGCCAGAATTCGCGTTCGACCTGGCCATCCTCACGCCACTTGTCGACGCGCTTCTGGGGCGCGTGCTGCTGGTAGAACTTGCCGACAGCGTCGGCGAAAATCGCGATTTCCTCGTCTTCCATGAAGGCGGGCTGGGGCACATTGAGAACCGACAATTTCTCTCTCCTTGATTGGGTTCCAGACCGTCCGCGCCCCGCGCCCTTCCACCCGGAGCCTATCGGGGACCGTCCGGGGGGAAGGGCGCAGGCAGCGGGCGGCGCGGCGCGCGGGACGCGCCGCGATAGATGTCCTTACTTCCCCGTCCAGTTCGGCTTGCGCTTCTCGGCGAAGGCCGCCGCGCCCTCGCGCGCGTCGTGCGAGGTGAACACCGGGCCGATCAGCTGGCCCTGCTTGGCGTAACGCTCCTCCATTGCCCAGCCGCGCGATTCCTTGAGCACCTGCTTCGACACCTTCACTGCGAGCGGGCCGTTGGCCGCGATCCGCGCGGCGAGCGCCTTCGCGGCGTCGAGCGCCGAGCCCTCGGTCACCTCGTTGATGAGGCCGAGGCTGTAGGCGCGGGGCGCGTCGATGAAGTCGCCGGTCAGCGCCAGTTCCATCGCGATCCGTTCGGGGATCTGGTCGGGGAGCATCATCACCCCGCCCGCCGCCGCGACGAGGCCGCGCTTGACTTCGGGGATGCCGAACTTGGCGTTCGCGTGGGCGACCACGAGATCGCAGGCGATCATCAGCTCGAGCCCGCCGGCGAGCGCATAGCCTTCGACCGCGGCGATCAGCGGCTTCTTCGGCGGGGCCTGCACCACGCCGCCGAAGCCGCGTCCCGGGACCGAAGGCGACTCGCCGCGCAGGAAGCCCTTGAGGTCCATCCCCGAGCAGCACGTCCCGCCCGCGCCGGTGAGGATGCCGACGCGCAGGTCGTCCTCGGCATCGAGCCGGTCCATCGCCGCCGCGATCGCCTCGGAGGCGGCCTTGGTCATGGCATTCTTCGCCTCGGGGCGGTTGATGGTGACGATGAGGACGCCGTCCTCGACATCGGTCAGCACTTCAGGGGCGGCGGTCTCGCTCACGGGTCTCTCTCCTGTCAAAAATGTGATTGCGTTTCGAAACGCAATTCTTGTGCGACTGGTGCAGCCGGTTTACGGACGCGTCAACCGCATTTTCGCCAGCACGGAGAGGAATCAACCATGGCCGAAGCTTACATCATCGACGCAGTGCGTACCCCGCGCGGGATCGGCAAGCAGGGCAAGGGCGCGCTGGCCGCGTGCCACCCGCAGCACCTCGCCGCAACGGTCCTGAAGGCGATCAAGGACCGCAACAATCTCGACACCAAGACGGTCGACGATGTGATCTGGTCGGTCAGCACGCAGGACGGGATGCAGGCCGGCGACATGGGCCGCATGGCCGCGCTCGATGCGGGCTATGACATCACCTCTTCCGGCACCACGCTCGACCGCTTCTGCGGTGGCGGGATCACCAGCGTCGCGCTCGCCGCCGCGCAGGTGATGAGCGGGATGGAGGATTGCGTCGTCGCCGGGGGCACCGAGATGATGAGCCTCACCGCCGCGATGTCGCAGGAAAAGATGCGCGCCGGGATCAAGCCGCCGATGATGGGCAGCTACAACGAGCGGCTCCAGAAGGTGCACCCGCAGTCGCACCAGGGCATTTGCGGCGATGCGATTGCCTCGAAGGAAGGCTTCACCCGCGAGGAGCTGGACGAAGTCGGCTATCGCTCGCAGCAGCGCGCGGCCGAGGCGATTGCCGAAGGGCGCTTCGCCAAGTCGGTGGTGCCGGTGGTGGCCGATGACGGCACGGTGCTGCTCGACCGCGAGGAATACCCCCGCCCGCAGACCACCCGCGAAGATCTGGCGAAGCTGGAGCCGGCTTTCCCCAAGATCGCCGACGTGCCGCTCGACGAGGCTGGCACCACGTTCCGCAAGCTGATCAACCAGAAGTATCCCGATCTGGAGATCAAGCACTTCCACCACGCGGGCAACAGCTCGGGCGTGGTCGATGGGGCCGCGGCGGTGCTGATCACCTCGAAGGATTACGCGCAAAAGCACGGGCTGAAGCCGCGTGCGCGCATCGTTGCTACCGCCAACATGGGCGATGATC
>JBJTSG010000234.1:0-6477 GCA_046076505.1 Erythrobacter sp.
CGATCCGCAGCCCCATGTCGGCCATGTTGAGCGTGCCGGTCAGCGCATAGAGCATCCCCAGCGCGATCAGGAACAGCGACGAGCCGACGAGGTTCACCACCACATATTGCACCCCGGCCTTCAGCCGCGCCGGACCCTGCCCGTGCAGCATCAGCCCATAGGACGCGATCAGCAGCACCTCGAAGAACACGAAGAGGTTGAAGAGGTCGCCGGTCAGGAAGGCGCCGTTCAGCCCCATCAGCTGGAACTGGAACAGCGGGTGGAAATGCCACCCCTTGCGGTCGGCACGGGTGGCGACGGCATGGGTCAGCGCGATCAGCGACAGCACCGCGGTCAGCACCAGCATCATCCCCGTGAGCCGGTCGGCGACCAGCACGATGCCGAAAGGCGCGGGCCATGTGCCAAGAGCATAGGATGTGATCCTCCCGCCGCTCGCTTGGACGAGGATCGCCAGCGCGCAGGCGAGCAGCGACAGGCAGGAGGCCAGCGCAATGCCCTCCGCCAGCACGCGCCGGCGGCGCATCACCAGCAGCGCGAGCGGCGCGGCGAGCGCGGGGATGAGGATGGGGAGGATCGGAAGATGGGCGGCGAGGCTCACGGTTCCGCGTCCTCCGCCAGCCCGTCCTGCGCGTCGCACGGCACCTTATCGCCGTCGACATGGTCGCTGCCGGTCTCGAGGAAGCTCCGCAATGCGAGAATCACCACGAAGGCGGTCATGCCGAAGGTGATGACGATGGCGGTGAGCACCAGCGCCTGCGGCAGGGGATCGGTGTAGGCGCGCACCGCCGCGTCCCAGATCGGCGGGCGGCCGATGACGAGCCGACCGCTGGCGAACAGGAACAGGTTCACAGCGTAGGAGAGGAGCGTCAGGCCCAGCACCACCTGAAAGGTGCGCGCCCGCAGGCAGAGGTAGATGCCGCCCGCGACCAGAACGCCGATGGCCGAGGCGACGAGGAACTCGTAGGTCACGCCCCGCCCCCCTCGTTCCTCGCCTGCGAAGCCCGTGCCGCGCGCTGTGCGACATGACTGAGCTCCTGCAAGGCCAGCATCACCGCGCCGAGCACCGTCAGGAACACGCCGGTATCGAACAGCATCGCGCTTGCCAGCTCGAACTTCCCGATCAGTGGCAGCTTGAAGTAGTCGAACCACGAGGTGAGGAAGTCGGCGCCGAGCAGCATCGCGCCCACGCCCGTCGCCCACGCGGTCAGCACGCCCCAGCCGATCAGCGCGTGCTCGCCGAAGGGCTTCCTTGCGTCCGACCAGTCGAAGCCGGCGGCAAGGTACTGGACGAGGAAGGCGATCGCAACGACCAGTGCGGCGATGAAGCCGCCGCCGGGCTGGTTGTGGCCGCGCAGGAACAGGAAGATGCCGACCATCAGGGTCAGCGGCAGGATGATCCGGCTCGCCGCGACGAGCATCATCGGGTGGCGCTCGGGCGAGAGCGGCGTGGCCGGGCGCCAGGCCCTGAGCCGCGCGCCCGCGGCACCGATCGCGGCGGTATCGAGCAGGGCGTAGATGCCGAGGCCGGCGATGCCGAGGACGATGATCTCGCCGAAGGTGTCGAAGCCGCGGAAGTCGACGAGGATGACGTTGACGACGTTGGTGCCGCCTCCGCCCGGCTTGGCGTTGGCGAGGTGGTAGGCGGCGATGCTCGGCACGGGCTCGCGGGTCAGCATCGCCCAGGCGATCCCGCCGACCAGCACCCCACCGGTGATGGCTAGGCCCGCGTCGGCCCACTTGCGCGGGGCGCTGGAGATGGTCGGCGGGTTCTTGGGCAGCAGGTTGAGGGCGAGCAGGAGCAGCAGCACCGTCACCACCTCGACCGAGATCTGGGTGAGGGCGAGGTCCGGCGCGGAGAACTGGACGAAGGCGAGGCACACGACAAGGCCGATCACGCTGACGTAGATCAGCACCCGGAAGCGGTTCGCGGAATCGTTCACCACCGCTGCGGTCGCGGCGATCAGCAGCACCCAGGCGGCAACGCCGGGCGTGTTCGCGGCGAGACCGGCGCGGGTGCCGGTGAGGACGCCGCCCGCCATCGCCCCGTCGATGACGAGGAGTAGCGTGACCGCGAAGCTCGCGAAGAGCATCGTTTGCAGGCGCGGGGTTTGGGTGGCTACGATCGCCTTCCTGACCCAAGTGTCGGCTAAGCGCATGACGCGGTCGAACATCAGCTTGGCGTCGGGAAGCGGGGTGCGCTCCCAGATCGCAAGCAGGCGCCCGTGCTGCCAGAACAGCAGCGCGCCCGCGGCGACGGCGATGGTGCTGAGGATCAGCGCGAGGTTCACCCCGTGCCAAAGGCCGAGCTCGACCTCCGGCGGGGCGCTGCCTGTCACCGCGCCCGTGGCGGCAGCGACCAGCGGCGCAGCGAGCGCCATCGGCGCGATGCCGAGGAGTACCGCGAGCGTCGTCAGCAGGGCGGGCGAAGCCCACATCCCTGCTCCCGGGTCATGGGCGCGCGCGAAGGGCTCTTGCTCGCGCGGGCGGCCGAAGAAAAGGTGTCCGGCAAGCCGCAGCGAGTAGGCGACGGAGAAGGTCGCCCCGAGCGTCGCCAGCACCGGGAGCAGCCACGGCAGGCCGAACAGCGCCAGTTTCGGCGTCTCGTAGAGCATCGCCTCCTTGGAGATGAACCCGCCCAGCGGCGGCAGGCCTGCCATCGACGCGGCGGCGAGCGTCGCGATCAGCGCGGTGATCGGCATCGCCTTGGCAAGCCCGCCGAGGCGCCGGATGTCGCGCGTGCCGGTCTCGTGCTCGACGATCCCGGCGCTCATGAACAGCGCGGCCTTGAAGGCGGCGTGGTTGAGGATGTGCAGCACCGCCGCCATCGCCGCCGCCTCGCGGCTGAAGCCGAGCAGCATCACCAGCATGCCGAGCTGGCTGATCGTGGAATAGGCGAGGATGCTCTTGAGGTCGTGCCGGAACAGCGCGACCTTGGCGCCGAGCAGCATCGTGAACAGGCCAGTGGTGGTGACGACCGTCGTGTAAAGCTCGGTCCCCGCCAGCACCGGCCACAGCCGGGCGAGGAGGAATACACCCGCCTTCACCATCGTCGCCGAGTGGAGGTAGGCGCTCACCGGCGTCGGCGCGGCCATCGCGTGGGGAAGCCAGAAGTGGAACGGGAACTGCGCCGACTTGGTGAAGCAGCCGAGGAGGATCAGGCCGAGGATCGCCGGGTAGAGCGGCGAGGCCTTCACGATGTCGCCGCGCGCAAGGATCGCGGCGAGGTCGAAGCTCCCCGCCGCAAGACCGAGCAGCACCATGCCCCCGATGAGCGCGAGGCCCCCGCCGCCCGTCACCGCCAGCGCCATGCGCGCGCCCTGCCGGGCCTCGGCCTTGTGCTGCCAGAAGCCGATGAGAAGGAAGGAGGCGAGGCTCGTCATCTCCCAGAAGACGAGGAGGAGCAGGACGTTGCCGGCAATCACGATGCCGAGCATCGCGCCCTGGAACAGCATCAGGCTGGCGAAGAAGCGCCCGGTGTACTCGCCCTTGTAGAGGTAAGCGTGGGCGAAGATCACCACCAGAAGGCCGATTCCGAGGATCAGGAGAGCAAACATCCAGCCGAGGGAATCGACCCTCAGCGTGAGGTCGAGCCCGAGCGCGGGCACCCACGACCAGCTCGCCGCGGGCGGCGATGCGGTGAGCGCCGGGCCGGCGAGGATCGCCAGAAGGGCAAGTCCGCCGGCGCTCGCGCTCCCTGCGATGACGGAGTGAACCGTCCGCGAGGCGCCGTGCAGCAGCGCGATGGCGAGCGCGGCCGCGAAAGGAAGCGTCACCAGCGACAGGAGCGTCATCGCATGGGCCATCAGCGCGCCTCGTGGTCCTTCCCTCAGGTCATATCGGCGGTGCAGCGGGGCGATGGATCCGCCCCCCTTGCGGCATAGACGAGGCGTTCAGCGCGTTACAATCGAAACCGGACCCGAATGGGGCGGCGAAGGGTCAGTCGCCCTCGAAGTCCATCAGCGCCTCGACCGTGATGCCGGCCGCGCGCAGCCGCTCCGCGCCGCCGAGGTCGGGCAGATCGATGACGAACAGGGCATGGGTGACTTCCGCCCCCGCCTCGCGCAACAGCTGCGCCGAGGCGAGCGCGGTGCCGCCGGTGGCGATGAGGTCGTCGACGATCACCACCTTCTCGCCCGGGCTGACGGCGGCGGGGTCCATTTCGAGCCGGTCGGTGCCGTATTCGAGCGCATAGTCGATGCCGATGGTCACGATCGGCAGCTTGCCAGGCTTGCGGACCGGCACGAAGCCGATCCCGAGCTGCACCGCGACCGCCGCGCCGAAGATGAATCCGCGCGCCTCCATCCCGGCGATCTTCTGCGCCCCCGCCGCCGCCGCCAGCAGCGCGAGGTGCCCGACGCTGGCGGCGAGGCCCTGCGGGTGGCCGATCAGTGTGGTGATGTCGCGGAACTGGATGCCGGCATGGGGGAAGTCGGGCACGGTGCGCACGAGCGCCTTCAGGTCCTCGGGCGAGAGCGATGGCGGTGTCATGGCGAAGGGCCCCTTTCGTGCCCCTCAAAGCAGAGCGCCCCGCCATCCGCAAGGGATGACGGGGCGCCGCTGTCTCGGTTGTCCTTCGAAGCTCAGCGCTTCTTCGGCTTCACCCCGGCCCAGATCTGCTTGTAGCTGAGGAACGCCAGAGTGGTGGCGAACAGCAGGAAGCCGATCACGAACCAGCCGGTCTGCTTGCGCTGGATCAGCGAAGGCTCGGCCGTCCAGGTCAGGAACGCAGCGACGTCCTTGGCCATGTCCGCGGTGGTGTTCGGCGCCCCGTCGGCGAAGGTCACCTGGCCGTCGCTCAGCGGCGCAGGCATGGCGATGTTCACATTGGGGAAGTGCTTGTTGAAGTAGAGGCCGTCGGGCGTCTCGAAGCCGACCTTCTTGGCCTTCTCCGGATCTGGCTCGCCGTAGCCCATGAGCAGGTCGTAGACGTAGTTCGAGCCGTCGTGACGCGCCTTGGTGATCAGCGAGAGATCCGGCGGGTGGCCCTGACCGGCGTAGTACACCAGCGGGAAGGCGTCGGTCGGCTTGCCGGGGTTCTCGACCTTGTCGCCGGTGGCCGGATCGATGCTCGGGATCTTCCAGGTCGCCGCTTCCGCCGTGACCTCAGCCTCGGTGTAGCCGAGCTGCTGGAGGTTGCGGAACGACACGAACTTCATGCTGTGGCAGGCCGAGCAGACTTCCTTGTAGACCTGGTAGCCGCGCTGGAGCTGGGCGTAGTCCCACTTGCCGAACGGGCCGTCGAACGAAAAGCCGCCCTTGGGGCCGTGCCCGTGCTCGTAGAAATAGGCCGAGGGCTGCTTCTCCGGCTTGGGGCCGAAGGCGAGGTTGTAGGCACCGGGCAGGAGCGACCAGAACAGCAGCACAAGCGTGATGCCGAGGCCTGCAAGGATGCCGCCGAGACGAATGGTCATGTCCGAACTCTTTCTCGTTGTCGGTTCAGATTGCGTGGAAGCTGGTCCGGCCGGTCACTCGGCCGGTTGCAGCGAACCTTCGGTGGTGCCGCCGGGCAGGCCGCCGACGACGCCCTCGGGATCGATCTTCCCGCCGCCCGAGGCGCTGCCCGGGGTGTTCCCGCCGAGCACCGCTTCGGTGATCGAGAAGGGCAGGGGCTTGGGCACTTCGATCTGGCTGATGATCGGCAGGATCACCAGGAAGTGCAGGAAGTAATAGGCCGTCGCAATCTGGCTGATGATCACGTAGGGCTCTTCGGCCGGCGCACCGCCGCAGATGAACAGCGCGATCATGGTCGGGATCAGGCCGAACCAGAAGAACTTGCGGAACAGCGGACGGTAGTGGCCCGAACGCACCGGGCTCTTGTCGAGCCAGGGGAGGATGAACCACAGCAGGATCGAGCCGAACATCGCGATCACGCCGAGCAGCTTCGCCGGGATCAGTGTGATGCCGGTGAAGGGGATCGTGAGGTCACCGGTGAAGGCGCGCAGGATCGCGTAGAACGGCCAGAAGTACCATTCGGGCACGATGTGCGCCGGCGTCGAGAGCGGGTTCGCCTCGATGTAGTTGTCCGGGTGCCCGAGGTAGTTGGGCAGGAAGAACACCGTCGTGGTGAACAGGATCAGGAAGACGCCGAGGCCGAAGCCGTCCTTGCTGGTGTAGTAGGGGTGGAACGGCACGGTGTCCGATTCCTGCTTCACTTCGACGCCGGTCGGGTTGGACGAGCCGGGGATGTGCAGCGCCCAGATGTGCAGGATCACGACGCCCGCGATCACGAAGGGCAGCAGGAAGTGGAGGCTGAAGAAGCGGTTCAGCGCGGCGTTGTCCGGCGCGAAGCCGCCGAGCAGCCACACCTGGAGGGGCTCGCCAACCAGCGGGATCGCCGAGAACAGGCCGGTGATGACCTGCGCGCCCCAGTAGCTCATCTGGCCCCACGGCAGCACGTAGCCCATGAAGGCGGTCGCCATCATAAGCAGGAAGATCACCACGCCCAGCAGCCAGATCATCTCGCGCGGGGCCTTGTAG
>JBJTSG010000235.1:0-4839 GCA_046076505.1 Erythrobacter sp.
GTCCACCACCTTGGTCGAGGCTGCGATATAGCCGCCCATCACCCCGAAGGCCTTGCCGAGCGTGCCCTCGATGATGTCGATCCGGTGCGCGGCATTGTCGCGCTCCGAGATGCCGCCGCCGCGCGCGCCGTACATGCCGACCGCGTGGACCTCGTCGATGTAGGTGAGCGCGTTGTACTTCTCGGCAAGGTCGCAGATCGCGTGGATCGGGGCGATGTCGCCGTCCATCGAATAGACGCTCTCGAAGGCGATCAGCTTGGGCGTGCCGATGTCGACACTGGCGAGCAGTTCCTCGAGGTGGGCCACGTCATTGTGGCGGAACACCTTCTTCTCGCAGCCGGAATTGCGGATGCCGGCGATCATGCTCGCGTGATTGAGCTCGTCGGAGAAGATGATGCAGCCCGGGAGCAGCTTGGCCAGGGTCGAAAGCGTCGCGTCGTTCGAGACGTAGCCGCTGGTGAACAGCAGCGCGGCATCCTTGCCGTGGAGGTCCGCGAGCTCCTGCTCGAGTTCGATGTGGAGATGGGTGTTGCCGCCGATGTTGCGGGTGCCGCCGCTGCCGGCGCCGACGTCGTGGAGGGCGGCTTCCATCGCGCCGATCACCTTGTCGTGCTGGCCCATGCCGAGATAGTCGTTCGAGCACCACACGGTGATCGGCTTGGGCCCGTTGTGCCCGTGGAAGCAGCGCGCATTGGGGTAGGCGCCCTTGTTGCGCATGATGTCGATGAAGACCCGGTAGCGGCCCTCCTCGTGCAGACGGTCGATCGCGGAATCGAAGATCTGGTCGTAGTTCACTCAGCCCTCGCTGATCTCGCTGAGGCCCCCATGTGCGCGGGGTGCCTCGCGGCTCCTGCGGTGTTCTGTTTCTCCGGCCTCAACGCGCACGAGAGCGGATCGTTTCGCGGCTATTTAAGGGCGCCGGGGACCTTTTGCCACAGCGATCTTTGCGAGCGTTTCGCAAGGGGCCATGCGCGGATCAGAACGCTTCTGGCGCTGTGAAGCCGCGGGCGGCGAGCACCTTGTCGAGGCCCTTCGCGCCTTCGACAGGGCCGGTGACCACGAAGCGGTTGGGCCCGCTCGCCGCGAAGCTCTGCCCGTCGAGCAGGGACGCGATGCGCCGGGCGATCCCCTGCGCACCGTCGACCTGCGCGACCTCGGCCCCGAAGGCGGCGGCGAACTCTTCGGCGAGGAGCGGGAAGTGGGTGCAGGCGAGCACCAGCGTGTCGATCCGCGCATCGCCGGCGAGGGCCGCGAG
Source organism: Erythrobacter sp. (assembly GCA_046076505.1). Classification (GTDB taxonomy): domain Bacteria; phylum Pseudomonadota; class Alphaproteobacteria; order Sphingomonadales; family Sphingomonadaceae; genus Erythrobacter. The sequence goes on from JBJTSG010000235.1 coordinate 1,256, forward strand.
GCGATCCTTGACGTCTCCGATCAGCGCCGGATCGACGGCCTCTCCCCGGAGCTTCGCCTCGGCCGCGCCGACCAGCGCCGGGGCAGCGACGCGCAGCAGGCGCTTGCCGCCGGCGAACTCGGCCTCGAGGTCATCGACGTATTTCTGGCGGATCGTCGCCTCGGTGCCGACGAGGCCGATCGTGCCCGTCCGGGTCAGCGCCGCGGCGGGCTTGATCGCGGGGACCGTGCCGACGACGGGGATCTCGAGCACGTCGCGCACCATGCCCAGCGCGATCGTCGAGGCGGTGTTGCAGGCGATGCAGGCGAGCCGCGGCTGCCAGCGCTCGGCCATGCGGCCGAGCAGCCCTGCCACCCGCGCCGCGATCTGCGCCTCGGTCTTGCTGCCGTAAGGGAGCCCTGCAAGGTCCGCGGCATAGATCACCGGCGCTTGCGGAAGCACCTCGCGCAGGGCGTCGTAGACGGTGAGGCCCCCGACACCGGAATCGAACAGCAGGATGGGGGAGGATTTGTCCAAGTCTCTCAAATCCGTTCGCCCCGAGCTTGTCGAAGGGCTGTCTTTCTCTACTCTGCTTGCGCTAGAAGAAGTGCGGTGCTTCGACAAGCATGCCATGAGCCTGACGAAGGGCTCAGCCCGAACGGAGAGTGACTTGGACGCTGTTTTCGCCGCCGTACTCGGTTTCCTGCTCGGCTCGATTCCCTTCGGCCTGATCCTCACCCGCGCGGCGGGGCTGGGGGATGTGCGCAAGATCGGCTCGGGCTCGATCGGGGCGACCAACGTGCTGCGCACCGGCAACAAGGGTCTGGCGGCGGCGACCGTGCTGCTCGATGCCGCAAAGGCGGTGATCCCGGTACTGGTGGCGCGGGCCGTATGGCCGGGCACCGAAGGCGTGGCAGCGGTCGCCGCGGTGGCCGGGCACTGCTTCACCCCGTGGCTCGCCTTCAAGGGTGGCAAGGGCTTTGCGAGCGCCGCCGGGGCCTTGGGCGCGCTCGCCTGGCCGGCGATGCTCGCCTGCGCGGCCGTGTGGGGCATCACCCTGTTCGTGAGCCGCATCTCTTCGGTCTCCTCCTTGGTGAGCGTCATCGCCGCGCCGGTCGTCGCCTGGATGCTTGGCTACCCCGAGGTGATCCCCCCGCTCCTCGCCATCGCCGCGATCGTCGTCGTCCAGCACCGCGCCAACATCGGCCGCCTGATGCGCGGGGAGGAGCCGAAGGTGGGGGCGAGCAAGGCGTGACGGGGGCGCACAGCTGATGGAGGGCATGGGGTCGCAGCCAGCGCTCTCGCAGCAAGAAGCCTTCGCGCGCATCCGTCTGCTGCGCTCGCCCAACATCGGGCCGATCAGCTACCGTCAGCTCCTCGCCCGCTTCGGCAGCGCGGGGGCGGCGCTCGACGCGCTGCCCGATCTCGCTGCCCGCGGGAGGGCACCCTACCGCCCTGCCTCTTCGGAGAGCATCGAGCGCGAGGTGACGGCGGTGCGCGCAGCGGGCGCGCGCTACCTGTTCCACGACCAGCCCGACTATCCCTCGCTTCTGGGAGAACTCGACTCCGCCCCGCCGATCCTCACCTGCCGCTGGCGGCTCGCCCTCGCGTCGGAGCCCTGTGTCGCCCTGGTCGGCGCGCGCAATGCGAGCGCGGCGGCGGTGAAGCTCGCGCGTGATTTCGCCGCTGCCTTGGCCGAGGCGGGCTTCACGATCGTCTCAGGGCTGGCGCGCGGCATCGACGGCGCGGCCCACGAAGGCGCCATGCCGCAGACCATCGGGGTGATCGCCAGCGGCATCGACATCGCCTACCCGCCGCAGCACGCCGATCTGCAGGAGCGCATCGCGAGCGAGGCTCTGCTGATCGCCGAACAGCCCCCCGGCACCGAGCCGCGCGGGCGGCATTTCCCCTCGCGCAACCGCATCATCGCCGGGCTGGCGAGCGGCACCCTCGTCGTCGAGGCCGCGCCGCAATCGGGCTCGCTCATCACCGCGCGGCTCGCGGGCGAGGCGGGGCGCGAGGTGATGGCGATCCCCGGTTCCCCGCTCGACGCGCGCGCTTCGGGCTGCAACCAGTTGATCCGCGAAGGCGCGGTGCTGGTGCAGAACCCCGAGGATGTGATCGAGCTCCTCCAGAGCTTCACCGGCGCGCCGCGCTCGCGCTTCCGGGTGGCGGACAGTCCCGAGGACTTCGACCATGCCGAACTTGCCGCGGCCGACTGGAGCCCCGACAGCACCGAGGCCGTGGCGGCGCTGCTCTCGCACGCGCCGGTCAGCGTGGACGAACTGGTGCGTCAGACCGGCGCCAGCGCGGCGGCGGTGAGCCTTGCGCTGCTCGATCTTGAACTCGCCGGCGAGCTGGTGCGCGAGGCGGACGGGACGATCCGGCGCGCCTGAGCCCTATGGCTTCGGCAGGGTGACCCCGCAGCCGAGCCGCCCGCCGCTCGAGGCCATGGTCCTGTAGTCGTCGTTTGCGGCGTGGATCATCATCGCCGCGCCGTCGGCGTCGTGCAGCGCATAGGGCAGGGCCGCGGTTGCCGGACCGTGGATGGTGAGGCCGAGGACGGGCCACGCTGGCAACCGCGCCTGCGCGCTACTTGCCGTGCCGGGGCATGCACACGACCTGTTCGAGCGTCAGATCGGAGGCAGCCCGGTACTTCGCGACGAAGTCGTTCCAGCCGGCGTCCTGCTTGTCGCGTGGCACGTTGTCGCCGCTGGCAAAGCTCATCACTTCATCCTTGGCGACGGTGCCGGCGCCGCCCGGATAGTGCAGCACCGGCGCGAGGATCATGGTGAGCTTGTAGCCATGCGACTTGTACCACGCCCGGTGGGCGGCGACGGCCGCGTCGAAATCGGCCATGGTTTTTCCGGCCTTGATCTTTGAGTGCCGCACCCGGGTCACGTCCCCGTTCGGGCAGACGGTCTGCGCACCGGACTGCTGCGCGGGCACCGCTGCCGGCACGGCGAGCGCCGCCACGGCGAGCGCGAGTGCGAATTTGCGGATCATCCTGTCTCTCCCCCTTGCGGTGCGGCGCCGTGCGCCCACCTTCCCGATCCCGCCTGCCTTATCGCAGGGACGGCCGCGGGGCGCAATCGCAGGGCGGTTGACTTCCTCGCCGCTGGCTTGCCAACCTCGCGCGTACGTACACGTAAGGACACATCCTCTCAGCCCATGCAGCTCGTCATCGTAGAATCCCCCGCCAAGGCGAAAACCATCGAGAAGTATCTCGGCAAGGACTACAAGGTCCTCGCCTCCTACGGCCATGTCCGCGACCTGCCGCCGAAGGACGGGAGCGTGAACCCGGACGCGGGCTTCGCGATGGAATGGGAACTGTACCGGGACAAGCAGAGCCGCTTCAAGGAGATCTCGGACGCGGCCAAGTCCGCCAGTCGCCTTGTGCTGGCGACTGACCCTGACCGGGAGGGCGAGGCGATCAGCTGGCATGTGCTGGAACTGCTGAAGAAGAAGAAGAGCCTGCCCACGCAGGTGCAGCGCGTCACCTTCAACGCGATCACCAAGCAGGCCGTGACCGAGGCGATGGCGCGCCCGCGCGAATTGGATCAGCCGCTGATCGACGCCTATCTGGCGCGCCGGGCGCTCGACTA
>JBJTSG010000236.1:0-4160 GCA_046076505.1 Erythrobacter sp.
GTTAGCCGCCTTGGCCCTCTCCCCTTGCGGGAGAGGGTTGGGATAGGGGTCCGGAGCAAATCTCCGGCCCTGCCCCCTCTCAACTGCGACGAGGCAGCAAGCTGCCAAGTCTCCGTATCTCTTCCGCGAGGGGAGAGAGCCGCAAGTCCGCAACCGGGTCGCTTTCAGACCGTCAGCTTTAGGCCTGAACAAGGCTGAATTTGCCATCACATTACTCGCTGCCCCCGTGCCTGACACGGAGCTTGGCTTTCTTTTGTTTAATCAAGCCAAGCCGCGGCAAGGCCATCGGGGCGACGGGCGCGGAGGACGTCCCGCCGTTTTCCTACACCCCTGTCAGCCGCTGGGACGCGCCTGGTTCTTTCCCATGGCCATGTCCGGCCTGCGATGCCGTTGACTAGCCGGGGTGGGAAACAATCCCCCGCTCCCCTGTCCGTCCGCTTGCCGAAGGCCTGGGCAAATCATTGCAAAATTTCAGCGCATTGTGCGCGAACAAAGCGGACAAGGTGTCCGCTTCGTCCGCTTTCGTCTCTCACCCGATCCGGTGCTCGCCCTTGATCCACCGCACCGTGCCCGAGGAGGCGCGCATCACCACGCTTTCGGTGGTGAGGATCGTCTCGCCAGTCACCTTGCGGCGGCGCTTGACGCCGTCGAGCAGCGAGCCGTCGGTCACGCCGGTCGCGGCGAAGATGCAGTCACCTCGCGCGAGGTCCTCTAGCTTGTAGATGCGACCCAAGTCCTCGATCCCCCACTTGCGCGCGCGGGCCTTTTCGTCCTCGTTGCGGAACACGAGGCGGCCGTTGAACTGGCCGCCGACGCAGCGCAGCGCCGCGGCGGCGAGCACGCCTTCGGGCGCGCCGCCCTGGCCCATGTACATGTCGACCGTGGTCTCCTCGTCGGTAACCGCGATCACGCCCGCCACGTCGCCGTCACCGATCAGCACCACCCCGCAGCCGAGGCTGCGCAGCTCGGCGATCAGCTCGGCATGGCGCGGGCGGTCAAGCACGCAGACGTTGATCTGCGAGGGGTCGACGCCCTTCGCCGCCGCCACCGCGCGAACGTTCTCGCTGGGGCTCTTGGCAAGGTCGATGATGCCTTCAGGGTAGCCGGGGCCGACGGCAAGCTTGTCCATGTAGACGTCCGGCGCGTTGAGCAGGCAGCCCTCCTCCGCCGCCGCCAGCACGGCGAGCGCGTTCGGCCCGGCCTTGGCGGTGATGGTGGTGCCCTCGAGCGGGTCCAGGGCGATGTCGATCTTGGGGCCCTTGCCCATGCCGACCTTCTCGCCGATGAACAGCATCGGCGCTTCGTCGCGCTCGCCCTCGCCGATCACCACGGTGCCGTCGATGTAGAGGTTGTCGAAGGCGCGGCGCATGGCTTCCACCGCCGCCGCGTCCGCTGCTTTCTCGTCGCCGCGCCCGACCATCTGCGCCGCCGCGATCGCCGCGGCTTCGGTCACGCGCACCATCTCGAGCACCAGAACGCGCTGAATCGCATTCTCGGTTGCCGCTTGTGCCGCCGCGGTCTGGTCAGTATCGCTCTTGGAGTTCATCGGAAATTCAGCCCCCTGTTGGTCTGGTGCCGCAACCGGCCGGTGCCGGTCGAGAAAATCGCTGACGGCGCATAAGCGGATGGAGACGGGTTTGTCGAGCAATGCCATGCCGGTCCTGCCGGGTTTTCGTTTCGCCCTGCCCGCTTTGGCCGCTGCGCTGGCGCTGCCGCTGGCCGCGCAGCAGGCCGCGCCGCAGCCCGCGCCGACGACCTCGTCCACCACGACCTCGACACCCGCACCGACCCCCACGGGCCCGATCAACCTCTCGGTGAGCCGTCCCCGCACGGAGGTCAGCAAGGCGCAGCTCGAGCAGTGCCGCCGCGAAAATGACGCAGGGCGGATCAGCGGCGAGATCGTGGTCTGCGCCGAGACCACCAAGGATGACGAGCGCGCGCGCACGGGCACCCGCGCCGAGACGCAGAAGCGCTATGCCCAGGAGACCATGAACAAGGGCCGCCCCGGCACGCCCGACCTGTTCGGCATTCCCGACAACGGCAAGGGCATCGGCTTCGGCAAGCCGCCGCCGGTGGCGATCACCGTCGATTTCGCGGCGCTTCCCAAGGCGCCGGCCGGCTCGGACGCCGACCGCATCGCCCAGGGCCTCGCGCCGCTCGGCAAGGAGGAGGAACTGACCGAGGAGCAGGAGCGCGCCCGGCGCGAGGCCGAGGGGATCAGGACCACTCTGCCGGCGCGCCCGGCGAAGAAGAAGGTGAAGTAGGCGCGCCCGTGGCCGCGCTCGGCCTTGCCGCCGTGCTGCTCGCGGGGCTCGCTGCGGGCGGCTTCGGCCCCGGACCGGCGCGCGGTCCCGAGCGTCTGCCTCCGCCGCAGCCGCCGCTCAGCGCCTCCCCCGCCAAGCCCGAGCGCCCGCGCGTGCCGATCGACCTCGGCCCCGACGCACCCGCCGCCGAGCCGCCGCAGAGCATCGACATCCTTGTCGCTCCGCCCCCGTCCGAGGCGGCGAGCGCGGCGATCATCAAGGAGTGCGACGAGGCCAAGGAGGCGGGCGTCGTCTCGGGCGAGATCGTGGTCTGCCGCAAGTTCGAGGAGGACACCTCGCAGATGTTCAGCGGCAGCCGGGAGGCGTGGCTCAAAGCCTATGCCGAGCGGACGCAGAACGCCGGCACCCTGCCGCCGCCCGATGTCGCCGGGCCGGGCATCTTCCGCGGCCCCGCGACGATCAGCGGGCTGTGCTTCATCGGACCGTGCCCCAAGGACCCGGCGTTGATCGTCGACGTGAAGGCGATGGAGACCCCGCCGGCAGGCTCGGATGCCGAGCGGGTGGCGCAGGGCCTTGCGCCGAAGGAGGCCGACGACGCGCCGCTCGACGCGGAGGCGAAGCGCCGGATCGCCGCGCAACTGGGGTTGCCGGAAGCGCCTGAGTCCTCCGCGGACCCCAAGCCCCGCTCGCCCTGAGCCTTTCGGAAGCGAAGCTGAACCGCAGGTTCAACGGCCGCACTTCCTTTTGCCCCGCATCGAGGTGCCAGGAAAGGGACAGCCGTAAACGCTGCGCGTCAGTTTCGCTTCCGAAAGGCTCAGAGCGGCAGGATCGGCAGCGCCAGCGGTGCGGTGGTGAGGCTCTCGGAGCCCTCGAGCTGCGCGAGTGCCTTCGCCACGCACTTCTCCGGCCCCTCGTGGGTGACCATCGCCACCATCACCTCGCCGCCGCTTTGCGAGCGGCCCTGCTGGATCAGGCTCTCGATCGACACGTCGCCGTCGCGCATCGCGGCGGTGATCTCGGCGAGCACGCCGGGGCGGTCCTTGACCATGAAGCGCAGATAGGTGCGCTCGATGCGGTGGCCGGGTTCGGCGGGCGGGAGGGCGGCGAGCTGGGCGACGGGAATCGAGAAGGGCGCGCCCACCTCGTCGCGGGCGATGTCGATGAGGTCGGCGGCCACCGCGCTCGCGGTCGGCCCGTCGCCCGCGCCCGCACCCTGAAACAGCAGGCGCCCGGAGAAATTGCCTTCCGCGACGACCGCGTTGGTCGGGCCGTCGACGGCGGAGAGCGGGTGGCCCTTGGCGACGAGGCAGGGGCGCACGCGCTGGAGCAGGCGTGGGCCCTCGGAGGTGTCCTCGACGTCGGCTTCGCCGATCAGGCGGATGACGTAGCCCAGGGCATCGGCCTGCGCGATGTCAGCGGCGCGGACCTGTGTGATGCCGCTCACCCGCACGCCCGCGAAGTCGATGCGCGTGCCGAAGCCGATCGCGGCGAGGATCGCGAGTTTCTGTCCGGCATCGACCCCCTCGATGTCGAAGGCGGGGTCGGCCTCGGCGAAGCCCAGCCGCTGCGCCTCGGCGAGGACGGCGGCGAAGTCGGCGCCGGTCGCCTCCATCTCGGAGAGGATGTAGTTGCAGGTGCCGTTGAGGATACCGTAGACCTTGGTGAGCGCATTGGCGCTGGTGCCTTCGCGAAGGCCCTTGATGACCGGGATGCCGCCCGCCACCGCGGCCTCGAACTTGAGCGCGGTCCCCCCCCGCTCCGCCATCTCGGCAAGCTCGAGCCCGTGGTGCGCGATCATCGCCTTGTTGGCGGTGACGAGGCCCTTGCCGCTCGACAGAGCCGCGCGGCTGAGGGCCAGCGCCGGGCCGTCCGATCCGCCGACCAGCTCGACCACCA
>JBJTSG010000237.1:0-4239 GCA_046076505.1 Erythrobacter sp.
CGACGAACTCGGCCGGGTAGGCGCGCACCGCGTCCTTCGCCCGCCAGTATTCGCCCGGAAAGTCGTCGCAGAGCGCGCGCACCGCGCTCCTGATGGCGCCGAGTTCCTCGGGTTCGTGGGCGGACGTGGGCACGCGGTTCCTCCTGTTGGCGCAAGGGGATTGCCCGCGCGGGCGCCCCAAGTCCACCTCATCAATTTGGCGGCTTTCGGACATGAGCGCGGGCATGGCAATCCTGTTTCGATCTGCTACTCACCATCGTTCAAGGGAGGACCGAGCCATGCAGATCATCGCCCACGACCCCGCCCGTTTCGCGGGCCTTCCCGGCTACCCCTTCGCCGAGCACTGGCTGACCATCGACCTCGGCGAGGGCCTTAGCGCACGGATGCATTACCTCGACGAGGGGCCGAAGGACGCAGCCCCGCTGCTGCTGTTCCACGGCGAGCCATCGTGGTCCTACCTCTACCGCAAGATGATCCCGCTGCTGGTCGATGCGGGCTTCCGCTGCCTCGCCCCCGACCTCATCGGCTTCGGCAAGAGCGACAAGCCGGACGACCGGGCCTTCTACACCTACGCCCGTCACGTCGACTGGCTGAAGCATTGGCGCAATGCCGTGGTGCCGCAGGTCGCCGGGCTGTTCTGCCAGGACTGGGGCGGGCTCCTCGGCTTGCGCATTGTCGGGCAGGAGCCGGAACGCTTCGCCTTCGTGGTCGCCTCGAATACCTTTCTCCCCACCGGCGGCGGCCAAGCCTCGCCCGGGTTCCTCGCTTGGCGCGAATTCGCCAGGTCTTCGCCCGACTTCCGGATCGGCGGGATCATGGACCGCGGCTGCCAGGTGACCCTCTCGCCGGAGGAGATCGCCGCCTACGATGCACCCTTCCCCGACGAGCCCTCCAAGGCAGGCGCACGCGCCTTTCCGCAGCTCGTGCCGGTCGAGGACGACAAGCCGGGCGTCGCCGAAAACAAGGCGGCGTGGGAGGGCCTTGCCGCCTTCGACAAGCCCTTCCTCACGCTGTTCGGCGAGGACGACCCGGTGCTTGGCAAGGCAGGGCCGCAGCTCACCGGCCGCATCAGGGGCGCCGCGGGCCAGCCCCACGCGATGCTGCCGAAGTGCGGGCACTTCAGCCAGGAAGATCATCCCGAGGCGCTCGCGCAAGGGGTGGTCGCCATGGCGCAAAAGGCCGGCTTCCTCGCTTGAACCTCGCAGCGCCCGCCCCTGCCCTCGCCTACCTGACCCGCACGCAGGAGCGGGCGCTGGCGCTCACCATCGCGGTGGTGACGGCCAATGCCTACTACATCCACCCGATCATCGGCGACGTCGCCCGCGCCTTCGACGTGGGCGAGGCAACGATCGGCCTTGTCCCTGCGCTCAACCAGCTCGCGCTGGCGCTCGGCATCCTGCTGCTCCTGCCGCTCGGCGACTTCGTCTCCAATCGCCGGCTGTGCCTGATCTTCGTCACCGCCCAGACCGCGTGCCTAGGCGCGATGGTGGTGGCGCCCGGCTTCGCGAGCTTCACCGCCGCCTCGACACTGCTCGGCTTTGTTACCATCGCGCCTTACCTCATCCCCGCCTTCGCCTCGAAGCGCGTCGCGCCCGAGAGGCTGGGGCAGGTGACGGCGCAGCTCACCGCGGCGGTGATCTTCGGCATCCTCGTCGCCCGGGTGGGCGCAGGCTTCGTCGCCGCGCACACCGATTGGCACACGGTCTATGTCGGCGCCTTCGTGCTGATGCTGGCTGTGACTGCCTTCCTGCCTTTCGCGATGAAGAGCGAGGGCGCTTCCGCCGCGAAGCAGCCGCAGTCAGGCTACGGCGCGCTCATCGCCTCGGTTTTCACCCTCGCCGCGCGCCACCCCGACATGCGCCTTTCGGCAGCGATCCAGGGGCTCAACTTCGGGATCTTCACCGCGACGTGGCTGGCGCTGGCGCTGCATCTGACGAGCCCGGCGCTCGGCTACGGCACCGACGACGTGGGCTATCTCGCCGGCGTGGCGGTCATCAGCATCCTCGCGACTCCCCGGATCGGGCGCTGGGCGGACCGCATCGGCCCACACCGCGCGCGGGTGGCGGCGGCGCTGGTGCAGTTCGCCGGGATCGCCCTCCTCTATCCGCTGGGCGGCAGCATCTGGGGCGTGCTGCTGCCGCTGTTCGTGGTCAACATGGTCGGGCCGAGCATCGACGTGACCGGGCGCATGACGCTCTTCGCCCTCGCCCCGGAGATCCGCACCCGGCTCACCACCAGCTACATCGTGGTCATGTTCATCGGCGGCGCGGTCGGCAGCGCGGCGGGGACTTCCGTGTTCGAATGGGGCGGCTGGGGCGGAACCTGCGCACTGCTCGCCGGCATGTCGAGCCTGATCGTCGCGCTTTCGCTCCACGCCGAGCGGCGCCGGCAGCGACAGGCCGGGAGGTGATGGTGACCCCGGCGCGATTCGAACGCGCGGCCCTCAGATTAGGAATCTGATGCTCTATCCTGCTGAGCTACGGGGTCCCGCGGCGACCATTAGCAGGGTGAGCGCGTGGCGCAATATCGGCCCTCAGGGCCGCAAGGCCGAACGCCCGCCCGCAGCGGGCGCAGCGATGCTGCGCGCCTGGCGAGGATCGCATCGCGGAGGCGATGCGGAAAACGAACGCGCTTCCTTCAATTCAACTTGTCCGGCGGCGCGACGGGGAACGGCAGCGGCGCGACCGGCACGCCTTCCTCGATGAGCGCCTTGGCCTCGGCGAGGCTCGCCTGCCCGTGGATCGGTGCCGCGTCGCGTTCGCCATAGTGCATCTTGCGGGTTTCCTCGGCGAACTTGTCCCCCACCCAAGTGGAGTTCTTGAGCACCTCGGCCTGTACCTTGGCGAGCGCGGCGAGCGCCTGCTGCACCTCGGGCGGCATGGGCGTGTTCGCCATCGGCTGCGGCGCGGCTTGCGCAGGGAGCACCTCCTGGCGCTGGTTGCCCTTGGCAGGCACGGCGGGCGCCATCGGCGCCTTGGTCACTTGCGCAGAGCCGCAGGAAGGGCAGCACAGCAGTCCCCGCGCGCGCTGGTCCTCGAAGTCACCGGAGGAGCCGAACCACCCTTCGAAACGGTGGCCTTCGGCGCAGGCTAGGTCATAGACGATCATGGCGGCTCAGGATTTGGCGATTTCCCGCCGGTTGGCAAGAGCGGGCACCTGCGCGCGCACCTCGGCGATGCGGGCGAGGTCAACGTCGCAGAAGGCGAGGCCTGCCTCCTCGCCGCCCATGTCGAGCAGCACCTCGCCCCAGGGATCGACGACGAGGCTGTGGCCATAGGTCTCGCGCCCGTCCTGGTGGTGGCCGACCTGGGCTGCAGCGATGACAAAGGCCTGCGCCTCTATCGCGCGCGCGCGCAACATCACGTGCCAATGCGCGGCGCCCGTGGGGCGGGTAAAGGCGGCAGGGACGGCGATGGCGTCGCAGCGACGGTCGCCCAATGCGCCGAACAGCGCGGGGAACCTGAGATCGTAGCAGATGGTCAGCCCGAGCCGCCCGACCGGCGTGCCTTCGACCGACACCACTTCGCGGCCCGGCTCATAGGCGTTGCTTTCGCGCCAGCTTTCACCGGTCGCGAGATCGACGTCGAACATGTGGATCTTGTCGTAGGTGACCGGCTCGCCGAGATCCGGGTGGAAGTAGTGCGCGCGGTTCGCCCATTTGCCGCCGGCGACCGCCACCGGCATCGAGCCGATGGCGATGTCGAGATGCTGCTTGGCGGCGATAACCGAGATCCGCTCGATCATCTCGCCGGGCGCATCGCTCTCGATCCACCGGCGCGCGCGCACGCGCGGTCGCGGTCGAGCAGTAGCGACATCTCGGGCGTGAAAAGGACGAGCGCCCCCTCGTCGGCGCAGCGTTTCGCAGCCGCCTCGATCACCGTGAGATTGGCCTCGGGGTCCACGCCCGAGGTCATCTGGAGAACGCCGATCCGCGGCATCAGCCCGCCAGCAGCGCGTCGAGCTTGCCCGCAGCCTCGAGCGCGGCGAGGTCGTCGCTGCCGCCCACGTGGGTCTCGCCGATGAAGATCTGCGGTACGGTCATCGCGTTCGGCGCGCGGGCGAGCATTTCCTCGCGCTTGGGGCCGCCCATGGTGATGTCGTGCTCGGTGAAGGCGGCCCCCTTCTCGCTCAGCAGGCGCTTGGCGCGCACGCAGAAGGGGCAGCCGAACTTGGTGTAGATGTCGATCTTGGGGGCGGCCATGGGGCACCTCTTGAAAGGGTTCTTGCACGAACCAGATA
>JBJTSG010000238.1:0-2963 GCA_046076505.1 Erythrobacter sp.
CGCCACCATCTCGCCGCCGATGAGGTTCTTGTACTGGGTGACCATGTGTCTGTCCTCTCTCTCGTCCGAAGGGGAGTCGTCTCTCTGCTGCCAAGGTTGGCGCGTTGCATCGGAAAACGCAATCGGCTTGCTGCGCCCGCCTAAGGCCTCGCGGCCCGGCGATCACCTGACGATTGCGCTATCCCGCGGCGGGCCTATGGAGGCGGCGCAGACCACAGCGACAGGGAGCCCCGCACCATGACCGACACCCGCCCCGACCTCGTCATCTACGGCAGTCCGCTGTCTCCCTTCGTGCGCAAGGTCGCCGGGCTGTGCATCGCCAAGGACGTGCCTTACCAGATCGAGGCGGTGAACATCTTCGACCCGCCGCCGGGCTTTGCCGACATCTCGCCGATGAAACGCATCCCGGTGCTCCGCGACCGCTCGGTGGCGGAAGAGGGCATCGCCGGCACCATCGCCGACAGCTCGGCGATCTGCGCCTATATCGAGAAGAAGCACCCCGCGCCTGCCCTCTACCCGGAAGAGCCGATGGCCTACGGGACCGCGCTGTTCATCGAGGAATATGCCGACACCGCGCTCGCCGTCGCGGGCGGCATGGGCATCTTCCGCCCGATCTTCTTCGCCATCACCAAGGGCGAGGCGCCCGGCCTCGACAAGGCACGCGATGCCTGGGCGAACCAGTTGCCGCCGGTGTTCGACGTGCTCGAGGCGCGGCTCGGCGGGCAGGCGTTCTTCGCGGGCGATACGCTCTCGATCGCCGACATCACGGTCGCTACCGTGCTGATGCAGGTCAGCCTCGTCGCCGAGACGCCGCTCGCACCGTGGCCGGGCCTTGCCACGCACTTCGCCGCGATGAAGGCCCTGCCGCTCATCGCGCAGCCCTATGCAGCGGCGGAACGCATCGTGCGCAAGGCCTTGCCCACCCCCTTCGACCTGACCTAAGTCCCTCATCCACAGAGCGAAGGACGTATCGGCGCATGGCCAGCGAATGGTGCATCGGGATCATCGGCGGATCGGGCCTCTACGCGATCGACGGGCTCGAGGACGCGCAGTGGATCGCGATTGACACACCGTGGGGTGACCCCTCCGACGAAATCCTGTGCGGCACCCTAGCCGGAGTGAAGGTGCGCTTCCTCCCCCGCCACGGGCGCGGTCACCCCGTCTCGCCGTCAGAGCTCAATTCGCGCGCCAACATCGACGCATTGAAGCGCGCGGGCTGCACCGACATCCTCGCAATCAGCGCGGTCGGTTCCCTCCGCGAGGAGCTCGAGCCCGGGCGCTTCGCGGTCGTCGAACAGTTCATCGACCGCACCGTGGCGCGGCCCTCGACCTTCTTCGGCAGCGGCTTCGTCACCCATGTCTCGATGGCCGATCCGGTCTGCCCGCGCCTCTCCGACATGGCCGCGCGCGCGGTTCACGCCGCCAAGGGAAAGGTCGCGGTCGGCGCGACCTACCTCGCGATGGAAGGCCCGCAATTCTCGACCCGCGCAGAAAGCCGGATGTACCGGGCCTGGGGCGCCGACGTGATCGGCATGACCGCCATGCCCGAGGCCAAGCTCGCCCGCGAGGCCGAGCTCCCCTATGCCCTCGTCGGCATGATCACCGATTACGACTGCTGGCGTGAGGGCGAGGCGGTCGACGTCGCGCAGGTCGTCGGCCAGATGCAGGCCAACGGCGCGCTCGCGCGGGCGATGGTCAAGAATTTCATCGCCGCCCTCCCCGAGACGCGCGAGCCCTCGCCGATCGACACCGCGCTGGACGATGCGGTGATCACCGCGCCCGCCGAGCATGATCCCGAATTGATGGCCAAGCTCGACGCGGTCGCGCGCCGGCTGTTCGCCTGAGCAAGCCCCCCACAAAGGCGCTTTGTCCTGCGCCGCAGGGATGATAGTCTTTTCCGCGGGGTTGGCCGTGCCGCAGGGGCAATGGTCTGGATAGGGGATGAATCATGAAGACAGGCACCTTGAGCCGCGCGGCGGCTTCGCTGGCGGTTCTCGCGATGGCGGCCGCGCCGGTTGCCGCCAGGAAGGCGAGTTCGCTGCGCGACCTCGACGGCGCTTCGGCGACGACCGCGCAGAACGAGCTGCGGAGCCGGGGCTTCGAATACCGCAGCGGCGACTTCAACGACACGTCCTACTGGTGGCACCGCGGCGACAAGGATTGCGTGCGGCTCGACGTGATCCGCCAGCGCGTATCGGGCATCAGCGATGCGCGGGACAGCGATTGCGGCGAGAAGGGCGGCGGCGGTGATGCCGCGATCGCCGCCGGCGTGATCGGCGCGGTGGCGCTCGGCGCCATCCTCCTGTCGAAGAAGGACAGGGACAGGCACCGCGAGCAGTACAACCAGGACTGGCAGATGGTCGAGGTGATCAACACCCAGTCGGGCCGCGCGCGCATCTTCCGCAATCCGGACAAGAACGCGCGGGTGATCGACGAGGTGCGTGAGGGCGCGCAGCTTCGCAACTACGGCTGCGACCAGTACAACGGCGAGGTGTGGTGCGAGGTGTCGACTGTCAACGGCCGCGCCATGGGCTGGGCGCGCGACCGCTACCTGCGCCCCATCTACAACAACGGCGGCGGCTGGAACGGCGGTAACGGCAACTGGAACGGCAACGGCAACTGGAACGGCGGCGGCAACGGCGGCTGGAACGGCGGCAACGGCGGCTACTACCAGGATTTCTCCGACCTCAACGGCGCCCGCGCCTCGAGCGCCGACAGCGCGATGCGCCAGCGCGGCTTCCGCGATGTCGACGGGTTCCGCTCGGGTTCGACCTCCTACACCATCTGGTACCGCTACGAATCGCGCCAATGCGTGCAGATGGCGGTCGCCAACGGGCGGGTGCAGAACATCGTCGACATCCAGACCCATCGCTCCTGCCGCTGAGGCGGGGCGGGGCGGAGCGCCGGGCGGGCCTAGTCGCCGACGAAATCGCCCGGCGTACCCTCGCGCGGGGCCTCGTGGG
>JBJTSG010000239.1:0-5445 GCA_046076505.1 Erythrobacter sp.
AACGGCGGTGAGGGACGCGGGGGCGGGGAGGCGACGAAGCCGGTGCTCGTTGGGGGCGGCAGCGACAATGCCCGCGACGTTACCGTCCCAGCCGGCGGCCGGGCGGCGCGGCGCGGCACCGAGGTGATCGTGCGCGTCACCGTGGGCACCGATGGCCGCGCCCGCGACTGCTCGGTCTATCGCGCCAGCCCCGACCCCGAGGCCGATCGCATCACCTGCCAGCTCGTCGAAGGGCGCCTGCGTTTTCGCCCGGCAACCGATGTCGCAGGCAATCCCGTTCCGGCGCCCTTCTACTGGCGCCAGCAGTGGTTCTGATCGCGCGCGGGAGCGGGCGTCAGGACGCGGTGACGGCCAGCAATCCCTCGATCTCGGCCATGCCATAGGGCTTGCGCAGCACCGCCTGCGCGCCGAGCCGCTCGAACTGCCCCGCGCCCTCGGCATAGCCGGTCGCCAGCACGAAGGGCACGCCTGCCTTGCGCAGGGCCTCGGTGATCGGCTCCGAAGACTCGCCGCCGAGGTTGAAGTCGATGATCGCGAAATCGGGCGGGCTGCCGGCGATCGCCTTGAGGGCGCCTTCGACCGAGTTCTCGATCGTCACGTCCTCAACCCCGAGGCGCTTGAGGTTCTCCTCTGTGTCGAGGGCGATGATGATGCTGTCCTCGACCACCAGTACCCGGCCCGGAAGGGGCAGCGCGAGAAGGCGCGGCTCGCTTGGCGGAGCTGGCACCGCCGCAGTCGGGGCCTGCACCCGGCGTGCAGCGGGATCGGCGGCGGCGAGGTAGCGCGCGGGCACGAGGAAGTCGGCTTCCACCCCGCCCAGCTTGTAGCGCACATCGGCCTCGCCGTGGAGGTCGTGCGGGATCGAGCGGGTGATGATCGTCGAGCCGAACCCGTGCCGCGTCGGTGCCGTCACCGGCGGACCGCCGCTCTCGCGCCAGGCCAGTGCGAGATCGCCGAAGGCCGTGCGCGCGAGTGTCACCTCGACCGTGCCCGATCGTGCCGATAGGCTACCGTACTTGGCGGAATTGGTGGCGAGCTCGTGCACCACCAGCGCGAGGATGGTGTAGGCTTCGGGCGCGACCAGAACGTCCTCGCCGGCGATGCGGAAGCGCGCCCGTTCGGCGGCGTCGTAGGGGGCAAGCTCGGCCTCGATCAGGCGGACGAGACTTGCCGGGCCCCAGTTCTTCTCGGTGATGTTGTCGTGCGCCATGGCGAGCGCGGCGATGCGTCCGCCGATGATCGCCGCGAAGCCGGGGACGGACAGCGCCTCGGCCTGCGACTGCGAGACCAGCGCGCGGATCAGGCCGAGGATGTTGCGCACCCGGTGATTGAGTTCGGCAATCAGCAAGTCCTGCTGCTCGGCGGCGCGCGCACGCTCGCGGGTGAGGTCCTCGCTCATGCGCAGGATCACCTCGATAAGCGTGCGGCGCAGGCGCGCGGCGATCTCGCATTCCTCGGCGCTCCACTCGGCGCTGTGGCCGCGCACGGTTTCGCTCCACGCGGCGAAGCTGGCGCGGGGCTGGAGCAGTTCGCCCGGCGCGGCGACCGCCTTCACCGGATCGCCGGCCCAGTTGACCACCCGTTCGAGCGGGCGGCGCCACAGCACCAGCGAGTCCCGCGTACCGCGCGACAGCGGCAGCACCAGTGCGCCGGCGACCTTTTGGGCGAAGGCGCCGGCCTCCGGGATCTGGTCGGCAAGCCGCGTCGTGGCGTGGGTCGCGCCGCCGAGCGTGCTTGCCAGCAACGGGGCGATGAGCCGGAACTCGGCCTCTTCGGGAGCCTCGCCGCTCGCCTGGTATTCGTTGTCGGCGAAGAGTGAGATGCCGTCGTGCTGGATGGTGCCGCGCAGCAGCTCCTCGATCATCGGCAGGCTCTCGGCGAGGCTGACGCCGCCCGCCATGCGCAGCAGCAGCCGGTCGTTGAGCTGGCGCGCGCGCTCGCGCACCGCCTCGGCCTGGGCGACGAGGATGCGGTCGAGCATCAGCGAGAAGGTGTGGCTCAAAAGCTCCGCGACGGTGCGCAGCGAGTAGGGCGGCAGACGCGGTTCGCGGTGGTGGCAGGAGATCATCCCCCACAGGCGGTCGTGCCGCACGATCGCGATTGCGAGGCTCGCGCCCACCCCCATGTTGCGCATGTAGGCGAGGTGCATCTTGGAATGCGAGCGCAGCATCGACATGGAGAGGTCGAGCGGCGCCTCGCCTTCGCCGAGCGCCGGGATGATCGGCACCGCCTCGGCGTTCATGTCGGCGATGATCCGGAAGCGGTTGCGCCGGAACAGCTCGCGCGCCTGGCTAGGGATATCGGCCGCGGGGTACCTAAGCCCCTTGAAAGGCTCGAGATCCTGATGGCGATCTTCGGCGATCACCTCGCCGCTTTCGTCCGGGTGGAAGCGGTAGATCATGACCCGGTCGTAGCCGGTCATCTGGCGCACGAGCCGCGCGGCGGTGTCGCACAGTGCGCCAAGGCTGGTCGCCTGCTCGAGCTGGGCGATGACCGGGACGATCAGGCTGACGTGGTCGGCGAAGTCGGTCAGGGCATGGGGCTCGAACTCGATGATCGAGAGGCCAGCGCTCTTGTGGAGGGCGCAGTCGAAGAGCTTCTTTTCACCTGTAAAATCAACGCCGAAGCGGCGCTCGATTAGGTCAGGGCCCGTCGCGCTCTCGAGCGCGGCGGTGAGGGTGGCGAGCGCTTCGGGAGCGATCACGTCGGCAAGCGCCGTGCCGACTTCCGGCAAGGCCGCAAGGTCGAGCAGCTCAGCGACGTTGGCCGAGACATGCCGCACACGCCCTTCGGCATCGGTGGCGATCAGCGCGCCGAAGCTCTGCACCGCGGCGATGTGGTGGATCGGCTCGCGGTCGCATTCGGTGAGGGTGTCGCTGCGCTGGTGGAGGTTCATGGCGCGGCCCTTTCTACTGCATGTTCAACGGGTTGCGCGTTATCAGCGACGGCGAGGAAGTGCGCGAAGACCGCCTCGGCGCCGCACGTCGCGCCGGCCGCCTCGGCACGGTCCGCGGGCCGTTCGATGCGGGTGCGCAGCGACTGCCAGAAGGCCATCATCGCCCCGTCGTCCAAGAACGCCGCCGGCCATTGCCCGCCGCCGATCCGGGCCACCTGCCGTGCAATCGCGCGGTTGCCGAGCGCCGAACCCGCCAGCACCCAGGCCGCTCCGAGAATCGCTCCGGATTCGACGAAATTGGGGGGTGTGGAGGGGGTGTGAGGGGGGGCAAAGGGGGGGCTCGAGGGGGGCAAGGCCGTCCCTAGCGCCGCCAGATCGGCCTCCAGCAGCGGGGTCTGGAGCGGGGGCACCAGATCGGCCGGGGCGTGCTCGGCGAGCCAGGCTTCCAGAGGCACGCGCGCCGCGTGCTGAAGCGCGAGGAAGCGGGCGTAGTCGCCGCGGGTCTGCCAGCCGCTCGCCGCCTGCATTGCGTGATCGAGGAGGTCGTGCGCCGCCATGGTCGCGGTGCGCAGGTGTCCCCTGAGGCTGTCGCCCGATCCGGGACCGACCCCCGCGGTGGTATCATCCGGCGTCATCTGACCCGTCCCTTTCTGCCCCCGATCGGCTCTCGAAGCCGATCCACCCGCGATCCCGCGTCAGGCAAATTAGGCAAAAGTCGTGAGGCGCTAGTATGACTCCGATCAAATATTAAAGCAATTGAAGATAAGCCCGACAGCCCCGCGGCTGGCCGAGCCTCGCATAGGTCGTGTTGACAAAAGGGATTCCCATTTGCCCCGAGTTCTGATTCAAGACTGCTTTTTGAGGAGCAGTCATGGGTCGTGGGGACTTGTCGGATGCGGAATGGGAGCTGATCGGGCCGCTGTTGCCGCCTGAGCGTGGTCGTTGGGCGCGTCCAGCGGGCGATAACCGGCGCTTCCTCAATGGTATGCTCCACGTCCTGCGAACCGGCTGCCCCTGGCGCGACATGCATGAGCGGTATGGCAAGTGGAACTCGGTCTATGTCCGGTTCCGGCGCTGGGCCGAGCAGGGCGTCTGGGATGCGCTGCTGCAAACACTGGTTGATCTTGGCCTAACCGACGACTGGCAGCACATGATCGACAGCACCAGCGTTCGCGGCCACGTCTCGGCAGCGGGCGGAAAACGTATGGCCCGCCCCGTCCGCAAGTGGCAATTTGATGATGGAGTGATCAGTCTGCAAAAACGTATCCGGCCTTTTGGCAGTTTGCCATTGGCCAAGATGGAGATCCGCGCGTCCTGGTCCTCATAAGGGGGTCGGCATCGAGTGCCATTTTACGCCGTAGGGTTCCAGAATGCCGATCGACTGTCAGGCCATCTTCTGCTTGCCTCCCGCAGACTCCGTTAGTTCAGCGAAAGACGCCGAACGATCCTGTTTCATGCGGCAAGCGGCGTTGCCTCATATCGCCGCTCGTGTCGCAACAAAGCCCATGCGATGCGCGCGATTTTGCCAGCCAGCGCCACGACAACGGCATTGTGATGTGCCCTTGCAGCCAGCGCCCGAAGCCACGCTCCAAGCCGTGTCTGGCTTTTGCTGAGCGCCGGTAAGGAAGCTCTAGCACCCTGAATGAGGTTCTTTCGTAGATATCGGCTGCCTCGTTTCGTGATTCCAAACAGGCGCGGCTTTCCTCCGGTGGTGGCCTGCCGCGGCACGAGACCCAGCCAGGCAGTGAGGTCCCTTCCACGATTGAAGGTTCGCGCATCCCCGACCGCTGCGACAAGCGCGGTAGCATTCAACGCACCGATGCCGGGGATTGTCAGCAGTCGTTGTGTTCGCTCATCCGCACAAGCGGCTTCGACAAATTCGGCATCCAGGTCGGCGATCCGCTTGTTCAGCGCCTCCCAGCGCTGGCGCATATCGAGCAGCAGTTCCCGGATTCTCGGGGTCAGCGGCGATCCCTCGAGGTCGAGCAGTCGAGCCAGATGCTCTCTGAGTTTAGCCCGACCTTGCGGGATGATGTGGCCGCGTTCCAGCAGCAGGCTGCGCATCTGGTTCATCAAGGATGTCCGATCACAGATCAGCCGGTCCCGCACTCGGTGCAGGGTCTGCATGTCGAGTTGCTCCTCGGACTTGAGCTCGACAAATCGCATGGTCGGCCGCGTCGCAGCTTCGGCAATCGCCTCGGCATCACGATCATCGTTCTTCTGGGCTTTGACATAGGGACGGACGTATTCAGGCGACATCAGCCGAACCGTGTGACCCTGTTCCGCCAGAATGCGGCCCATGTGGTGCGCGCCGCAGCAAGCTTCCATAGCAACGACACAGGCGGGCTGCTTCGCGGCGAACGCGATGACGCCTTCGCGCCGCATACGACGCCTCACTACAACGGCACCTGCCTCGTTAAGGCCAACAACGCTACAGCTGTTTTTCCCAAGGTCGATCCCAAGTACGGAAATGGTCATGGTCCTGCTCCTTTCTCCTGTCACCGTTCTACACCACGGTGAGGTAGGGGCGGGCCATCCATAAGGGGGGC
>JBJTSG010000240.1:0-2741 GCA_046076505.1 Erythrobacter sp.
CAGAGGCCGTCCACCCCGGCTATGGCTTCCTCTCCGAGCGCACCTCCATCGCCGAGGCGCTGGCGAAGGAAGGCATCGCCTTCATCGGCCCGCCGGTGGGGGCGATCGCGGCGATGGGGGACAAGATCGAATCCAAGAAGCTCGCCAAGGAAGCGGGCGTCAATGTCGTCCCCGGCTTTGTCGGCGAGATCGAGGATACCGAGCACGCGGTGCGCATTGCCAACGAGATCGGCTATCCGGTGATGATGAAGGCCAGCGCCGGGGGCGGGGGCAAGGGGATGCGCCTTGCCTATTCAGAGGCCGACGTGCGCGAGGGCTTCGAGAGCGTCAAGCGCGAGGGGCTGAACAGCTTCGGCGATGACCGTGTATTTATTGAAAAATTCATCCTCAATCCGCGCCATATCGAGATTCAGATCCTCGGCGACCAGCACGGCAACATCCTCTATCTGAACGAGCGCGAATGCTCGATCCAGCGCCGCCACCAGAAGGTGGTCGAGGAAGCGCCGTCGCCTTTCGTGACGCCCAAGATGAGGAAGGCGATGGGCGAGCAATGCGTCGCTCTGGCGCGGGCGGTGGGGTATTATTCGGCGGGCACAGTCGAACTGATCGTCAGCGGCGCGGACCCGACGGGGGAGAGCTTCTACTTCCTCGAAATGAACACCCGGCTTCAGGTCGAACACCCCGTCACCGAGGCGATCACCGGGATCGATCTGGTCGAGCAGATGATCCGCGTGGCGGCGGGCGAGAAGCTTGCCATGACGCAGGACGATATCGGGATCGACGGCTGGGCGATCGAAAACCGCGTCTATGCCGAAGACCCCTATCGCGGCTTTCTGCCCTCGACCGGGCGACTGGTGCACTATCAGCCGCCGGTCGCCGGATGGACCGAGGACGAGACGGTCGCGGGCAAGCCCCGGCGCGGGGTGGCGCAGGGCGCGGGCTCGGTGCGGGTCGATGACGGCGTCTACGAGGGCGGCGAGGTCTCGCGCTTCTACGATCCGATGATCGCCAAGCTGATCACTTGGGCCCCGACCCGCGACGAGGCTGCGGACCTCCAGATCGAGGCGCTCGACCATTTCCGCATCAAGGGGCTCGGCCACAACGTCGATTTCCTCTCTGCGATCATGCAGCACCCGCGCTTCCGCTCGGGCGAGCTGACCACGGGCTTCATCGCCGAGGAATATCCCGATGGCTTCCACGGGGCGGCGACGTCGGACGAAGTGAAGCGCCTGCTGGCGGCGGTCTGCGCGGGCAACGAATTCACCCTGCAATCGCGCGCGGCGCGGATCTCGGGCCGCCTCGACGGCGACGACGGGCGCGAGGGCGTCAAGCGGGTGACGAGCGAATGGCTGGTCAAGCTCGGCGACGAGCGCTTCGAGGTCACGCTGGGTGACGGCCACGCGGTCGTGAACGGCGTGCGCGTCGAGGGCACCTGCACTTGGCGTCCGGGCATGACCCAGGCCGAGGCGACCGGCGGCGACCTCAAGCTCGGCCTCATCGTCGAGCGCGCTGGCAACCAGTGGAAGGTGACCACCCGCGGCGCTTCTCACACCGCGCTGGTCCTGCCGCTGCGCCTTGCCCGGTATGAATCGCTCATGCTCGAGAAGGTCCCACCCGATCTGTCCAAGCTGCTGATCTGCCCGATGCCGGGGATGCTGGTGAAGCTCCACGTCGCCGAGGGCGAGACGGTGCAGCCGGGCCAGCCGCTCGCGACTGTCGAGGCGATGAAGATGGAGAACATCCTGCGCGCCGAAAAGGAAGGCGTCATCGCCAAGATCAACGCCGCCGAGGGCGAGAGCCTCGCGGTCGATGCCGTCATTCTGGAGCTGGAATAGATGCTGGAGGCGCTCGCTCT
Source organism: Erythrobacter sp. (assembly GCA_046076505.1). Classification (GTDB taxonomy): domain Bacteria; phylum Pseudomonadota; class Alphaproteobacteria; order Sphingomonadales; family Sphingomonadaceae; genus Erythrobacter. Next base: position 1,856 of record JBJTSG010000240.1, read on the forward strand.
CAACATGGCCGTGCCGGTCGAGCCGGCGCTGATCGAGGGCCTGCCGACCCGCGAGGTGACGCTTACCCACCACGGCAAAACGCAGGTCTGCACCGGCCCCTTGCTGGCGGACGTGCTGGCGAAGCTCGGCGCGCCCGCGAAGGGCGAGGTGAAGGGCAAGGCACTCACGACAGCGGTGGTGGTCGCGGCCCGCGATGGTTACCGCGTCGCCTTCACGCTGGGTGAACTCGACCCGCTGCTCGGCCATGCCCCGGTGGTCCTGACCAACCGCTGCAACGGCACAGGCCTTGCCGAAGCGGACGGTCCCTTCCGCCTCGCGGTCGAGGGCGACCAGCGCGGTGCGCGTTCGGTCCGGCAGGTGGTGAGCCTGCGTCTGGTGGGCATCGACTAGTCGTCGCGGGGCAAGGGTGCGGCAAGCCCGGCTGAAGCCCCCCGGTATACCCCCTCAAGACCCTCCCATAACCCGTCCGAGGCCGTCGCTTGCGACAGGAAAAAGGGCGGCAGATCCATGGATTCGCGCAACTCGGTGGCGCCGGCTTGCGCCCTTGACCGGTTTCGCGATGCTGGACGCTGAGCGTCAAATCGCAAGATAGCTACTGTGCTGTGAAAGATTCGTCCAAAAAGTGTTGTAGAACTGCGCCAGATTAATGATATCCGACAAAAATTGCGCTTCGGCCCTGTCCTACAACTCGACTTGTGAGACACTCATTCTGCCGATTCGCGGAATACCCCGCGGAAGGGATTGAATCTCGAAGGGGACGATTTGATCATGGCACATACCGGGACGGGCTTCTTCGATCGCAAGGGGCACTTCTTCAAGACCGCGCGCGATGCGACGGTGAGTGACCTGGCAGCCTTGCTCGGCTAGCGTCCGCGCTCGTGGTGT
>JBJTSG010000241.1:0-3064 GCA_046076505.1 Erythrobacter sp.
TCCACGGCGCGGTGACGCTGGAGCTGGCGGGCACCACGCCTCCCGGTTCGGCACGCGAGACGCTCCGCCTGCTTGGGCGCTTCGCCCCGCGCTGACCCGCCCTACTTCGGCGCGTCGACCGTGACGAGATTGTCGTCCGAATCCCTGTCGATATAGAAATTGTAGGGATCGACCCCGGCAAACTTCGGCTCCTGCGCGGTCACCACCTCGATCACCTGCGAGCCGCCCTTGATCGGATAGCGCTGCATCGACAGCACATTGGCTTTCCGGAACGCGCCCGTCTCGGGCTTCGCGGTAAAGACGCCGACCTCGATATTCTCCGCGAGCGGGGCGGGCTTCTCGTTGCCTTTGCCGTCGGCGTAATACTTGGCGGCCTCGATGGTGATGCGGGTCTTCCACCGCCCGTCGGCAAGCTTCACGGTCTTCGCCTCCCGGGTCTTGAGGTCATAGACGGTGATCCTCTCGAACAGGTCGGTGATCAGCGCCTGCTGCTCGGGCGTGGTTGCCTCCTTGCGCAGTTCGGCGATGAGGTCGAGGCTGCGCGGGTAGGGCGCGCCCTTGAAGCGGTATGTCGCCACGAGCCGGGCGAGCGCGCGGTTCACCGCGTCCTCCCCGAGCCGCTGCTGGAGCAGGTACATCACGAGGCTGCCCTTGCGGTAGTGGATGTGCTGCTGGTTCTCGACCCGTTCGATCGGCTGCTCGTCGAGCACGTCGGTCTTGCGGCCCTGAAGGTAGCGGTCGAGCTCGAACTTGAGGAAGCGGCGGATCTTGTCCTCGCCATAGAGCTCCTTCATCACCATCAGCGCGCTGTACTGCGCAAGCGTTTCCGAGAGCAGCGTCGAGCCCTGCATATCGCCGCCGACGATCTGGTGCGCCCAGTACTGGTGCGCGACCTCGTGGGCGGTCACGTAGGTGACGTAATCGATCTTGTCGGGATCGCGCACGTCGGCGGCAAAGCCGATGCTCTCCGAATAGGGCATGGTGCCCGCGAAGGCCTGCGCGAAGCTCTCGTAGCCGGGGAACTCGACAATGCGCGCATAGCCGAACTGGTAGGGGCCGAAGTTGCGCTGGTAGTAGCCGAGCGAGGTCTCCATCGCCTTAAGCATGGCGGGCACGTTCCAGGCGTGGCGCGGATCGTGGTAGACCGACAGCAGGATCGGCCCCGCCTGCTTCTCGGTCACGGCATAGCGCGCGGACTGCACCGAGAAGAAGTCGAGGATCGGCGCCGGGCTCTGGAACACCGCGATGCGGCGGCCGCCCTTGGTGACGTCAGAGAGCTTATTGCCTGGCGCGATCGGCACCTGGTCGGCATCGGTGCTGACGGTGATGCGCGAATTCACCCAATCGGCATGGATGTAGTTCTCCTTTTGCGCCCCGGTGTCCTCGAGCCGCGCCATGCGCAGCTCGGCCGGAAGGCCCTGGCGGCGGCGCTGGGCGCGGTCCTGGAGCAGGCCGCGGCGGTCCATGCCGATCACCGGCGCGAAGGTCTGGTTGTTGAGGAAGGTGCCGTTCAGCACCACGTCGGTCTCGGGCGCCCGGTTGGGAAAGCCGCGGCGCCAGACCTGCGAGGCGAAGTCCAGCCGCGTCGTCGCGCCGGGCGCGAGCGGCCGGTCGAAGCGGAAGATGCGGTAGGCATGGCGCTCGTCGAAGCTGGCGAGCTTTGCGCCCGCGATGTCGAGCCGCTTGAAGGTGACGTTCCGGTCGCCCTGGCGCACGTGCAGCTCGCGGATCGGCACGCCGCTGTCGTTGCGCAGGACGTAGCTTCCCGTGACCTCGGCGCGGTGCTCCTTGGGGTAGAGCGCGACGTCGAAGGCGACGTCGGTGACGACCGGCCGGGGCAGGGTCTCGTATTTGAGGTACTTGCGCTCGAATTCGGCAAGGCGCGCCTCGGCCTCGTCGCTCGTCTGGTAGGTGTTGAGCACCTTGATGTTGTTGTAGATGACGAGCCCCGTGCCGATCATCCCCGCGAGCGCAGTGAGCCCCACCCCCGCCGAGGCGAGGGTCACGCGGCGACGGATCGCCTTGAGGCGGGGGAGAACGGCGACGACCGTGCCGCGCGGCCAGGCCCAGTGGGCGAAGACCATCAGCAGCACGCCGAAGGACAGCCAGTAGGCGCGCGCGACCAGTCCCCCGAACCAGTAGCCGCCGGTGCCGTTCATGTCGCTCAATGGCTCGCCCGGCCCGGCGCCGAACATGTAGAGCATGTTCGAATAGCCGAGGTTGGTGAGAAAGATGCGGGTCAGGAACCAGGCGAGGACGAGGCCCCAGCCGACATACTTGTTGGGGCTCAGCACCTGGAAGAACACCGACAGCACCGCGATCAGCAGGAGGTCGATGCTCTGCGGGAAGACGAAGGCCGAGAGGTAGAGGCCAAAGTCGATGTCGGTCGTGCCCTTGGCGAGCTGGTAGAGCACGCCGGTCGCCATTCCGGCGAGCGACATGGCGATGAGCACGGTGAAGATCGCGAGGATCTTCGGCACGAACACCGCCCAGCCGGGGACGGGTGTGGCATCGAGGATCTCGTTGATCTTGACGTCGCGCTCGCGCCACACGAGCTCGCCGCCGTAGAACACCGCGACGATCAGGCTGAACAGCGACATCGCACCGGTCAGCGTGGTGATGACCCCGGCGGTGAGCGGATAGGAGGGGGTGCCGAAGATCGTCTGCGCGAAGATCAGGTTGAGCGCCGAGAAGGTCACCGCGATCAGCAGCAGGACGATGAGGCCCGGGCTAGTGAGCACCTGCAGGACCTCGGCCTTGAGGCGCAGGACGAAGGCGGCGAGCGCGTGGCCTGCGCCGAAGCTGCGGCTGACCGGCGCAGTGAGGGCGCGTGGGGCCACGGCCTCGGCCTTCGCGGTCTTGGCGACCTGCCTGGCGAGCCGGCGCTGGCGCCAGCGCGAAGGTGCGCGCTCGGTCATGCTGAAGCGCCACCACGAAAGGCCGAGGAACAGCGCGGCAAGGCCCAGCGTGAAGATGCGGTTGAAGACGAGGTTGCCCTCGAAGGGGATCAGCCGCGAATTCATGTCGGCCGCAGTCCAGTAGCGCGTCGCCTCGCCGATCGCGG
>JBJTSG010000242.1:0-5006 GCA_046076505.1 Erythrobacter sp.
CCATTCGAGCATCCATTCGGGCTCGTTCTTCTTGGCGCTGATGAAGCGGACGGTGTCCTCGTTCAGCCCCTTGGGCGCGAACTCGGTGTCGATCTCGGCCGACCAGCCATGCTCGTAATCGGCGACCTTGGCGGCGGCTTCGCGCGCCTCACGGTCCTCGATCTCGATGTCTTCGCTCATGCCAGATGATCCTCGGCGATGGTGATGGGCGCCGCAGCGGGCGGATATCGCAGCTGGGCGAGGGTAATGCCCGCCAGCGCAGCCCGCAGCGCCTCGTTGATGATCGGCCAGTGCGGCTTCATGCTGCACCCGGCCTCGAAGTCGCAGGGTGAGTGATCGACGCAGGAGGTGAGCGTGATCGGTCCCTCGATCGCCTCGACGATGTCGGCGACCGTGATCGCCGCGGCAGGCCGGCCGAGCTGGAGGCCCCCGTGCGCCCCGCGCAGGGTGCGCAGCAGGCCGCCCGCAGTGAGTTTCGACACCAGCTTCTGGACCGTCGGCACCGGCAGGCCCGTCTCGCTCGCCAGCTCAGCGGCGCTCACCCGGCCATTGCCGCAGTGGAGCGCAGCCTGGCACATCGTGATGACCGCGTAGTCGGCGAGGTTGGACAGGCGCATGCAAACGATTCTCTATTGCGACCGATACGTTCCGATTTCAATTAGGACCGAAAGGATCGCATTACAACCGCGAAGCGTGCTCCTGTGAACGCTCGGGTGCATCCTGGAGGAATGCCGCGGCCTTGCCGTGGGCCGAGGGGTCGAGCAGCCCGCGGGCGATGGTCGGCAGCTTCAACTGGCGCGGGGTCCGCCCGGTTTAGCGGCGGATGTCGCGGATCAGGTGCGCCTGGTCAAAGTAGCTGCCGAGGATTTCGTTGCGCAGGGTCTCGGGCAGCTGGGGCTGGGCAAGCAGCATCGCGGCGCGAATCGCCCGGTGGCGCTTCAGGGCCTGCGCCGGAGCCACCCCGAAGAACCGCCGCGAGATGCGCTGGAGCTGGCGTGGCGAGACGGGGATCGCGGCGTGGAGATCGGCGAGCTGCGGCTCGGGCCAGCTCCCCAGCCAGCGCGTGATCGCCTCGACCAGCAGGACATGATCCGGCCGCGGCGTGAACGGCGCGGCACCGATCACCGCGGCGAGGTGGTCGCACAGGTCCTCGGCCGATGCCGCCCCTGCCGCCATCGCCGCCATCCCCTTCTCGAGCGTCACGATCTGATCGGGGGTCAGCACCGCCGGGGTGGGGACCGTCCGGTCGTGGACCGCATCGACAGGCAGATTGGCGAGCGCTTGCCAGCCGAGCGGTGTGAGCGAGGCGGCGACCAGCGTCAGCGGTCCCTCGATCAGGCTCGCCGCGCCGCGCATCTGGGGCGCATTGAAGGCGACGCCCGACAGCCGCGCCTCGCGCCCGTCGGCATAGGTCAGCTTGAGCTGGCCGCGTACCAGCAGCACGAACTGCGCCGAGTAGGCAGGCAGCACCTCCTCGATGCGCGCGGCCTCGGTCTCGATCACGTAGAAGGTGTGCACCGAACCGGCTAGTCCCGCCGGCGGCGCGATCATGCGCGTCTGGAACTGCAACCCGACTTCCCCGCGCGGGGCCCCCTGTCATGGTTCTGGCATTGCCAGTGCCGCCATCTTGCTTCGTGACGCGCTGCTTGTCGAGGGCGCGAGGCAACAAAAAAGGGCGGCGCCCCACGAAAGGACGCCGCCACTGCCAGTTGAGGAACTCTTCGCATTCCTGCTCCGAGCCCTTCGGGTCGCGAGGAGGTTCATACGCCTTGATTCGCCAGCAGGATTGTATGCAAGCGACAAGCGGCCATCATCGGGCGGCTCGACACGCAGCCGGTGCTCGCATAGGCGCGAGCTGCCATGCTGTTCCGTTTCCTCCGCCCGGCGCTGTTCGCCCTCGACTCCGAAACCGGCCACCGACTCGCGCTGCGCGGGCTCGCCGCACTGCCCGCGCGCCGACCTGCGCCGGTAGGGCCGCTCGCGGTGGAGGTGGCGGGGCTCAGCTTCCCCAACCCGGTCGGCGTCGCGGCGGGGTTCGACAAGGACGCCGAGGTCCCGGACGCGCTGCTCGGCCTCGGCTTCGGCTTCACCGAGGTGGGGTCGATCACGCCGCTCCCGCAGGCTGGCAACGCGAAGCCGCGGCTGTTCCGGCTCGTCGAGGACGCGGCTGTTATCAACCGTATGGGGTTCAACAATGGCGGGGCAGCGGCGGCGTTGGCGCGGCTCGAGGCGCGCGCCGGGCGACCGGGCATCGTCGGGGTGAACATCGGCGCCAACAAGGACTCAGCCGACCGGATTGCCGACTACGCGATCATGGCGCGGACCATGTCAGCGCACGCCAGCTACCTGTGCGTCAATGTTTCCTCGCCCAACACCCCGGGCCTGCGCGCGCTTCAGGATGAGGGTGCGCTTACCGCGCTTATCGACGCCGTGATCGCCGCGCGCGACGCGGCCGTGCCGAACGCGCCGCCGCCGGTGTTCCTCAAGGTCGCCCCCGATCTTGAGCCTGCGGACATCGACGCGATCGCCCGCATTGCGATCGAGAAGCGGCTGGGCGCGCTGGTGGTGTCGAACACGACGATCAGCCGACCGGCCTTGCGCTCGCATCACGCGGGCGAGACCGGGGGGCTTTCGGGCGCGCCCTTGCGCAAGCTGGCCACCCAGCGTCTGCGCGATTTCCGCAAGGCGACCGGCGGCGCGATTCCGCTGGTGGGCGTGGGCGGGATCGCCACCGCCGAGCACGCCTGGGAGCGCATTCGTGCGGGCGCTTCACTGGTGCAGCTCTATTCCGCGATGGTCTATGAAGGCCCCGGCCTCGGCGCGACGATCGTGCGCGGCCTCGAGCGCCTGATGCGCCGCGACGGCTTCGCCAACATCGCCGAGGCGGTCGGCAGCGAGGCGCCCTAGGGCTTGGGCCCGAGCAGCACCACGCCTTCGCGGCGCGGATCGAAGCCGCCGTCGACGCGCCCGCCCTCGCGGATCAGCACGCCGTGGACGCCCGAATCCTCGCCCTGCCCGGGCCTGAGGACGATGCCGCGTTCGGCCAGCCCCGCGACCACGGCGGGCGGGAACAGGCTCGTCTCCGCGCCGATCCCGTTGCCGCGTGCGACGAGGTTCGGCTGGGCGAGCGCCTCCTGCATCGGCAGCCCCCAGTAGACCGCCGCCATCAACGTCTTGCCGACGTAGGCGGGGATCGAGTTGCCCCCCGCCGAGCCGATCGCTCCCGCGAACCTGCCATCCTTGTTGAGCAGGATCAGCGGCGTCATCGAGGAGCGCGGGCGCTTGCCGGGCGCGACGGCATTGGCGGCCTCGCTGCCGTCGGGCTGGAGCGGGTTGAAGCTGAAATCGGTGAGCTGGTTGTTGAGGAAGAACCCATCGACCATCCGGCCGGTGCCGAAGATCGATTCGACCGTGGTGGTGATCGACAGCACGTTGCCCTTCGCGTCGCGGACGATGAAGTGCGAGGTGCCGGCGGGTTCGCGGGTCATGTCGGCGACTGCGACCTTGGCGCCCGCCGGCTTCCCGGCCCCGACGCTCGCGGCGGCCTTGGGGCCGATGAGCTTGGCGCGGGCGTCCAGATATGCAGGGTCGAGCAGGCCCTTCACCGGCACGCTGACGAAGTCGCCGTCCCCGAAATAGGCGTCCCGGTCGGCATAGGCGAGGCGGCTCGCCTCGGCGAAGAGGTACCACGCCTGGGGATCGGTTGGACCGCGGCTGGCGATGTCGGTGCGGTCGAGCAGGCCGAGCAGCTCGATCATCGCCGCCCCGCTCGAGGGCGGGGGCGGGGCGCAGACGCGGTAGACGTTCCAGGCCCCACACACCGGCTCGCGCTTGACCGGACGGTAGGCGGCGAGGTCCGCGATCGTCATGGTGCCCCCGAGCGGCGCGGCGCGGGTTTTCTGGACGATCTTCGCCGCGGTGCTGCCCTTGTAGAGCGCGTCCGAGCCCTCGGTGGAGAGGCGCCGCAGGAAGGTGGCATATTCGGGATTGCGCAGCAGGTCGCCTGCCTTCTTCCGGCTGCCGTCGGGATTGGCGAAATAGGCCGCCGCGTCGGGCTGCGAGAGCTGAGGGAAGCTCGCGCCGAGGAACCGGCCGAGCCGCGGGGAGATGGTGAAGCCCTCGTCCGCGGTGCGGATCGCGGCGTCGAAGAGGCCGTTCCACGCGAGCGCGCCGTGGTCCTTGTGGAGCGCCGCGAGCGCAGCCACCGCCCCCGGCACACCCGTCGCGCGGCCGCTGGTGACGGCGGCCGGGAAGGGCAGCGGCTTGCCGTCCTCGCCGAGGAACATCGTCCGGCTCGCCTGCGCCGGCGCAGTCTCGCGACCGTCGTAGATGGTGATCTTGCCCGTCTTCCCGTCGAGATAGGTAAGGAACGCGCCTCCGCCCATCCCTGAGGACTGCGGCTCGACCAGCGAGAGCATCGCCTGCACCGCAAGCGCCGCGTCTGCCGCATTTCCGCCGCGCTCGAGCACCTCCATGCCCGCCCTCGCGGCGAGCGGGTTGGCGGCGATGACGAAGGGCTGCACGCGCTCTGCCGAGGACACGGGCGTGCTCGGCGCGGAGGCTGTCCGGGGTGCAGGAGCGCAGGCTGCGAGGCTGCCGGCGAGGGCGAGGGTCAGGACGCGGGAAAGGGACATGGCGACGACCTTAGGCAGAGCCCGCCGCGCTGGCAACGCGTCGGCGCGGCGCAACCCCTGCGCGCGACCTCTTCGGCCTCACGTCTTGCCGCTACGGCTTTCATTTCCTAATCAGGGCGCCCCGCGGGGTCGCGCCCGAGCCTGCGAACGAGAAAACGAAGGGACAGGAGCCTTTGCCAGTGCATTCCCCCACGCTGCCCCATTCGGCCCGCGCGGTTGCCAACCCTGCGGACCCGCAAATGCTGCAGGACATCGACAGAGCGCAGAACCTCGTCCAGCTGTTCCTGAAGCGCGCGGACGAGAAGGGTGACGCGCCGTTCCTCGGCCACAAGGCTGGCGGGCAGTGGGTCACGCAGTCGTGGCGCTCGGCGG
>JBJTSG010000243.1:0-7762 GCA_046076505.1 Erythrobacter sp.
CCACCGGCACCCGGCATCATCGTGACCGGAGCAGGCGCCGCAAACACCGTGCGGCGGAAGTTCTTTTCGAGCCGGTCGGAGATATAGCTCCACAGCGCGACCACTTCCTGCGAGGAACGGCCGTTGGGCTCGATTTCCATCACGGTCCGGCCGTCGATCATCGAGGCGGCAAAATCGGTGCGGTGATGCAGGGTGACCGGGGCAACCGTGCCGTGCTGCGACAGCGCGACCGCGGCTTCCGAGGTGATCTTGGCCTTGGGGGTGGCCGCGTTGACGACGAACACCAGCGGCTTGCCCGCGCGCTCGCACAGGTCGACCGTGGCGCCGACGGCGCGCAGATCGTGCGGGGAAGGGCGGGTCGGCACGACGATCAGCTCGGCGACCGAGATGACCGACTGGATCGCCATGGTGATGGCGGGCGGGGTGTCGATCACGGCGAGCTTGAAGCCCTGCTGACGCAGCACCTGAAGATCGTTGGCGAGCCGCGCCACAGTGGTCTGGGCGAAGGCCGGGTATTCCGCCTCGCGCTCGTTCCACCAGTCGGCAAGGCTCCCTTGCGGGTCGATGTCGATCAGCACGACCGGCCCGGCGCCGGCGCGCTGGGCCTGGACGGCGAGATGTCCGGACAGGGTGGTCTTGCCCGATCCACCTTTCTGCGATGCCAAAGCGAGTACACGCAACGCCTGGGTCCCCCATGCATGGAGCCGCTGCGTCACTGCCCTATTGCAGCGCCTGACAACGGCTGGTCGGGCATGGCTTCGCAGGATACCCCTAATTTAGGGTTAACGCCTTCACCCCGCGCGGCTTCTTTGGCGCGCTCGGGGCCGCGCCCGTGCGGGCGGTGGCTGCCGGAGCGGCTGGCAACCATTTGCTAACCCTGTTTACGCTATGGCGGGCGCCGACATGATTTCACTTTTGCGAGCGTGATGAGGCAAAGGCGATGACAAGCATCACAGTCTGGAACCCTGCAGGCGTGGCCGGCCGGCTGGCCGCCCTTGGCGCGATCGGTGCCGGCGCGCTGGCGCTGGGCGGCGCGCCGGCGCTGGCCGACGTCAAGGCCGGGGTCGACGCCTGGGGCGCGGGCGATTTCAACCGCGCGGTGGTCGAATGGCAGGGTCCGGCCGCGGCCGGCGATCCCGACGCGCTGTTCAACCTCGCGCAGGCCTATCGTCTGGGCCGCGGGGTCGAGATCGACAATGCCCGCGCCCGCCAGCTCTATGAACGGGCGGCCAAGCTCGGCCACGTCAAGGCCGCCGACAATTACGGGCTGATGCTGTTTCAGGAAGGCGAACAGGCCAAGGCCATGCCGCTGATCAAGGCCGCCGCCGAGCGCGGCGATCCGCGCGCGCAATATGTGCTCGGCCTTGCGCACTTCAACGCCGACTACGCGCCCCGGGACTGGGTGCGGGCCTATGCCCTGATGACGCTGGCGAGCGGGTCGGGCCTGCCGCAGGCGCGCGACGCGCTGGCGCAGATGGACAAGTATGTGCCCCAGCCCCAGAAGGTGCAGGCGCAGTCGCTCGCCCGCGAACTCGAGGCAGGTGCCCGTTCGCAGCGGTCGGCCGAACTCGCCGCCGCCGAACTCGGCGCGCGGCCCGCTGCCGCAGCCCCTGCCGTTCCCGCCGCCAAGTCCGTCGCGAAGGCTCCGGCCAAGGCGCCCGCCCCGGCGATGCCGGTGGCTGCGAGCCGGCCGGTGGTCGCCGCCGCTGCGGTTGCCGCGCCCAAGGCTGCGGGCCTGCCGCCCGCGCCCAAGTCGCTCAGCCCGGCGGCACCCGCCTACACCCTCGCCGCTGCCGAACCCGGAGCGGCGCCAGCGCCCCGTGCCAAGGCGCCCGCGCCGGTGCAGGCCGCGCCGCGCAATGGCAACTGGCGCGTCCAGCTCGGCGCGTTCGGGGTGGCGGGCAATGCCGACCGGATGTGGCGCGAGATCGGCGGGCATTCCGCGCTCTCCGGCACCTCCAAGCGGCTGGTGCCGAGCGGCAACCTCACCCGCCTCCTCGCCACGGGCTTTGCCAGCGAGGCCGAGGCATCGCGCGCCTGCGCCTCGCTGAAGCGCGAGGGCAAGGCCTGCGTCGTCGCCGGACAGGGGTAAACGGGCAACGCGTCCGGCGGAAAGCTCTTGCGGCCTTGCCGGACGCTCTTCCCAAGCCTTCGACAATTGCTAATCTCCCCAGGTCAACAGGCCTGGGGGATCAGCCATGACCGATAGCGTCGCAACCGCCGCCGATTACGAGACTTTGCAGACCGGCGCAGCCGAAGGCGGCGTCGCGCCCGTCGCATCGGCCGAGCGCATCGACACGCTCGATTTCATCCGCGGGCTCGCGGTGATGGGCATCCTGTGGGCCAACATCGTCGCTTTCGGCCAGCCGTCGAGCGCCTATTTCAAGCCCGCCTCCTTCCTCGTCCCGGCCGCAGATCCGGGTGGGTGGATGTGGGTCGTCCAGTTCGTGCTCATCGACGGCAAGATGCGCGGGCTGTTCACCCTGCTGTTCGGCGCCGGGATGGTGCTGTTCATGGAGAAGGCCTGGGCGCGCGGGGCAACGCGCTGGCTGCAGGCCTGGCGGCTCGTGATCCTCGCCTGCTTCGGCCTCATCCACTTCTACTTCATCTGGTTCGGCGACATCCTGTTCGGCTACGCCGCCCTCGGCCTCGTCGCGCTCCTGTGCATGAAGTGGCGGGCCAAGACCCAGCTCGGCGTCGGGCTGGGCGCCTACCTCATCGGCTGCCTGTTCTATCTGGGAACCGTGGTGCCGTGGCTGATCGTCGTGACGCCCTTCGGCGACAGCACGCCCGAACTGGCCGAGCAGCGCACGGCCCTCACCCAGGGCATCGCCGCCGAGCTCACGCGCGACGATATCCCGAGCGAGGCGATCGCCTCGGGCGATTACGCAGCGCTGACCGCCCACCGCCTCGGCGAGCAGGGGCTGGAGCCGTTCCAGAACCTCTTCCTGTTCGGCTTCGAGACCCTGCCGCTGATGCTGATCGGCATGGCACTCTATCGCCTCGGATTCTTCTCGGGCGGCGTGCCGCGCGGGACCTTGCTGCGCTGGGGCGGGGTGGGCTTCGTCCTCGGAGCGGCGGCGCACCTTGCGATCGGCCTCGTGATGCGCGCCGACGGGTTCAGCTTCTACGGCACCTTCGCCGCCTTCATCGGGCTGAGCGCGCTCCCGCGCCTGGTGATGACGGTCGGCCTCGCCGCGCTGCTCGTCGCCTGGGCGCCGTCCGCCACCGGCTGGCTCGGCGAGCGCGTGCGCGCCGCGGGACGGGCGGCCTTCACGAATTACCTCGGCACCTCGATCGTGATGCTGTTCGTCTTCCACGGCTGGGCGCTGGGCCTGTTCGGGCAATTGAACCGCCCGCAGCTCTACATCGTGGTCGTGCTCGCATGGATCGTGATGCTGGCCTGGTCGAAGCCGTGGCTCGAGCGCTTCAACTACGGCCCGCTCGAATGGCTGTGGCGCTGCCTGACCTACCGGAAGGTCTTCCCGCTCAGGAAATGAGCAGGGCTACGGACTGCTGCTGACAGGAACGCTCGGCGGCGCAGCCCCCCGCCCGGCGTCTGAGGGCAAAACGGAACAAAAACATCCTTGTTATTGAGAATAACTCGCATACATTCACTCCTGCAAACGCTTCGCAGGAGTGATTCGGGCGGTCATGTACATCTGCATCTGCAACGCGATCCGCGAAAACGATCTGCGCAAGGCCGCGCTCCAGTGCGACGGCGACGCCGAAGCAACCTACGCCTGCCTCGGCAAACGCCCCAACTGCGGCCAGTGCCTTGAAGAGGCGCAGGAAATCATCGACGAGGAACGCGCCGCGGCCAGCTGCGACATCCTCGCAGTATAAGCACCGCGGACCGCGATTGCGAACGGATCGCAAGTCGCTGATTCTCAACGAAATTTTGTCCACGCCCCTTGCGGCATACTGGCGGCTGCGGCTACAATCGTGCGCAATGCCGCCATTGGCGCTACGACATCTCGCAAGGAGCTTTCCCCATGAAGGGCGACCCCAAGGTCATCGATTACCTCAACCAGGCGCTCACCAACGAGCTGACCGCGATCAACCAGTACTGGCTGCACTACCGCGTGCTCTCGCACTGGGGCGTGACCAAGCTCGCCGCCTACGAGCGCAAGGAATCGATCGAGGAGATGGAGCACGCCGACAAGCTCGCCGAGCGCATCCTGTTCCTCGACGGGCTGCCCAATTTCCAGGCGATCCACAAGCTGAAGGTCGGCGAGACGGTCGAGGAGATCCTGCGCGCCGACCTCGCTCTCGAGGAGGAAGCCATCCCGCTGCTGCGCGAGGCCGTCGCCTATTGCGAAACCACGCGCGACTACGTGAGCCGCGAGCTGTTCGCCTACATCCTGAAGAACGAGGAAGAGCACGTCGACTTCCTCGAAACCCAGTTCGAGCTGATCGAGCGCATGGGCCTGCACAATTATGTGCAGCTGCAAAGCGCGCCTGCGGGCGATAGCTGAGTCGCTACGGGAAAGCCGCAGGGCTGATGAAAAAAGGGGCAGGGCCGCTCGGCGGTCCTGCCCTTTTGCTTGGTAGAATCGCACAATCGTGGTCGCTTTCATACCATTTGATACATCGCGCTTGACGGCGAACCCCCTCGCGGATCACCTTTCCAGCGGGGGGAAAATCGCGGGCAGGTTGCGGGCCGACCGGCGTGATTGGGGGCAATGGGACAATCCGCAGCATTCTTCGCGTGAAGCGCCCTCCAATGCACACATTGGAGGCAAGAATGAAAACACTGACCAAGATGATCCAGAGCGGTATCGCCGCCGCTTCGCTGGCGTTCGCCGCGCCCGCGTTCGCGCAGGCCGCCGAGATCTACAAGGATTACACGCCCGCTGACGAGGTGGTCGAGATGACACTCGTCAAGGTCGACGAGGGACAGACCGACACCTATCTGGGCGGCATCCGCAAAACCTGGGTCGCGGCCAACGAGGCCCAGAAAAGTCTCGGCTATATCAAGGATTACGGCATCTATGAGGCGCCCTACGGCGATGGCGGCTTCAACGTCGTGCTTATCGTCGTGTTCCCGAACACCGAGGCGCTGGCGCCCAACAAGGAGCGCTACATGAAGTTCCTCGACGCCTACGGGAAGGCCAATCTCGATGCGGGCACCAAGACCCAGATCGAGCTCTACAACAAGATCCGCAAGATTCAGGGCCGCTACCTGCTGCGCAGGGTGAACCTGACCAAGTAAGGCCGAAGGCGGGCCGCGCCGGTCCCGCGGCGCGGCCTCGCGGCCGACAAGGGGGCAGGGCCGGTCCCGCGGTCCTGCCCCCATCCCCCTGCCTAATCCTTGGGCTGCTGGCTCCCGCGCGCGGCAAGGCGCGTCTCGAACAGGAAGAAGCCGAGGCCCGTCACCAGCAGCGCCATCGTCAGCACCCAGAAGCCGGCGATCAGCGTGCCGATCTGCGCGAGGATATAGGCCGAGACGAACAAGAGGCCGATGACGAGGCTGATCATCACCGCCGCGGCGGTCGAGAACATGATCGCGCCCTGCATCAGCTTGCGGCGGCGCATCAGCCACGTGATCTCGCGCGCCTGCCTGGCGGTGCGCTGGCTGTCGGCGCGCTCCTCGATGTTCTCGATCCGCTGCGAGATCCAGATCATCCGGCTCATGATGACGTTCATGATCGCCCCGATACCCGACAGGAGGAAGGCGGGCGCAAGGCTCAATTGCACCACCTGCTGCACCCGCGGGGTGGAGGCGGTGCGCTCGAGGATCTCGCTGGCGAAGGGCGTGTGAAGCACGGCGGCGAGGAGGTCGAGGCTGGTCATCACCCCTCCTTGGCGTAGGGGTTCTTGTTGGTCTTGAGCGTCACGCGCACCGGCACGGCGTCGAAGCCGAGCTTCGCCCGGATGCCGTTCACGAGGTAGCGCTCGTAGCTCTTGGGGAGGAGATCGAGGCGCGAGCCGAAGATCACGAACCGCGGCGGGCGGGTGCCGGCCTGCGTGATGTAGCGAAGCTTGATGCGCTTGCCGCCCGGCGCGGGCGGGGGGTTTGCTTCCATCGCGTCGTCGAACCAGCGGTTCAACGCGGAGGTCGAGACGCGCTTCGACCATGCCTCGCGGATTTCGAAGGCGCCCGCCAGCATCTGGTCGAGCCCCTTGCCCGTCCGCGCGCTGACCGCGAACAGCGGCAGGCCGCGCACCTGCGCGAGGCCATCGTCGAGCGCGGCGCGGATGCCGTTGAACAGCTTGCTCGCGTCCTCGGCGACGTCCCACTTGTTGATCGCGATCATCAGCGCGCGGCCTTCTTCGAGAACGAGGCTCGCGATCTTCAAGTCCTGGTGTTCGAGACCCTGGGTCGCGTCGAGCAGCAGCACCACCACTTCCGCGAAGTCCACCGCCCGGCGCGCGTCGGCGACCGAGAGCTTCTCGAGCTTTTCGGTGACGTTCTTCTTCTTGCGCATCCCCGCGGTGTCGATCAGGCGGATCTCGCGGGTCTCGCCGCTCTTCGGGTCGGTCCATTCCCAGTCGATCGCGATCGAATCGCGGGTGATTCCCGCCTCAGGGCCGGTCAGCAGGCGGTCTTCGCCGAGCAGCCGGTTGATCAGCGTGGACTTGCCCGCATTGGGCCGCCCGACGATCGCGAGCTTCAGGGGGCCGGAAGGACGCTCGTCCTCGTCCATTGCGCGCAGCGCCGCGCGTTCCGCCTCGTTCGCCTCTTCCCATGCCTCGGCCTTGGCGCCGATGATCGGCCACAGCCCGCCGAACAGGTCGGCGACGCCCTCGCCGTGCTCCGCCGAGAGGGCGAGCGGCTCGCCGAGGCCGAGCGCATAGGCCTCGAGCACGCCCGCCTCGGCAGCCGCCCCTTCGGCCTTGTTGGCGACGAGCACCACCGGCACTTCCTGCTCGCGCAGATAGCGGGCGATTTCCTCGTCGAGCGGGGTCAGCCCCGCGCGCGCGTCGATCACGAACAGCGCCGCGTCCGCGCCCGCCAGCGAAGCCTCGGTCTGCTTGCGCATCCGCCCCGGGAGCGACAGTTCGTCCTCGTCCTCCCACCCGGCGGTGTCGACGACAGTGAAGTGCAGTCCCGCGATCACCGCATCGCCCATCCGGCGGTCGCGGGTCACGCCGGGCTGGTCGTCGACCAGCGCGAGCTGCTTGCCCACCAGCCGGTTGAACAGCGTGGACTTGCCGACATTGGGACGGCCGATGATGACGACTTCAGGCTTCTTGGGGAGGGACATGGCCCGGCCCAAGTGGGCGCAAACGGCTCTTTTGGCAAGCCGAGAGGGGTTAGCCCTGGGCCTTAGGCCTTTCGGGCGACCGGCGGGTTTTCGCCCAGGTCCTCGTACCAGGCTTCGACCGGGCCGGTGAGCTTGATGGTGAGCGGCTGGCCCTTGCGGTCTACGCTCTTGCCCGCCTGCACCCGCACCCAGCCTTCGGAGATCGAATATTCCTCGATGTCGGTGCGCACCCGGTCCTTGAAGCGGATGCCGACGCCGCGCTGGAGCTTTTCCGCGTCGAAGAATTCGCTGCGCGGATTGACCGACAGGCGATCGGGCGGAACGTCGCTGCCGGAGGTGGCCGCAGGGGTGGTCTCGGGGGTTTCTTCGCTCATGGTCCGCGCCTCTATCGGGGGATCGCCCGAGCATCAAGCGTGTTGCGCTTGCCCTTTTCCCGCGAGACGGATAAGGGCGCACGCTGATACGCGCGGGGAGCCACACGCTTCCCGCGCGGCTTCGTTCGGGCATGCGGGCGTGGCGAAATTGGTAGACGCGCCAGATTTAGGTTCTGG
>JBJTSG010000244.1:0-3456 GCA_046076505.1 Erythrobacter sp.
CGGCAAGGCAGGCGCGCAGGGCGCGCAACTGGCGGCCATCAGGCCGCCCCCTTGGGAGCCGTTGAATTTCCCCGGCGCAGGGCGACGGGATAGCAGGAGGCGGAAGCATGGCAAGACCAGAAAAGCATGAAGGCGGGAGCAAAGCGGTTAGTTTTCGCCTCTCCACGGCTGACCATCAAGCCTACAAGAGTAAGTGCGACGAGGCCGGCTTGAGCCCGTCAGACTTCTTCAGGGAATGCGTCCTGAAGAATCGAACGCAGATCGTCGCGCGGCCCAAGCCGAGCGCTGACCGCTCGCGCATGCTGTTCTTGATGAACAAGGCCAGCAACAACATCAACCAGCTTGCGCACCAGGTCAACGCTGCCAGCAAGTCCAGAGTAGTCAGCGAAGGCACATATACGCAGATTCTCGCGAGGCTTTCGGAGCTGACAGCCTTCATGCGCGCAGGGGTCGGGCATGTTGATTAGAGTGCGCGGAGGCCGCGCAGGCATCAAGGATTACTTGGAGCGCGGCCAGAAGGACGGCCGAGAGTTCGACCGCGACGAACTCGACGAACGTGTGATGTTGTCGGGTGATCTTGCGTTGACGGATACCGTCATCAACGACATGCAGAACGAGGGCGAGCGCTACTTGCATATCACCCTCGCCTTTCGTGAAGACCAGATCGACCGGCAGACCTTACAGGCCATCACCGACGAATTCCGAGAGTTCGCATTGAGTGCCTACCAGTCCGACGAATACAACTTCTACGCAGAGGCTCACTTACCCCGCATCAAGAGCTACACGAATAAGCAGACAGGGCAGGAGGTCGAACGCAAGCCGCATATTCACATCGTCATCCCGAAGCAAAACATGCTATCGGGGACGATGCTTGACCCGTTGTATCGGCCGATGATGGATAAGGCGGCAGGGCGTTTGATCGTTCCAGAGGCGCAATTGCAGTGGCTTGAAGCCTTTCAGGAGCACGTCAACGCGAAATATGGGCTTGCCAGCCCAAAGGATCACCCGCGCCTCGAATACACGGATGAAAGCACGATCATCGCCAGATACAAGGGCGACATTTTCAAGGGCGAACGCGCCGAGCTGAAAGACCGCATCCTGTCGACCGTCCTGGATCGCGGTATCACCAGCTTCGAGGACTTCCGGGCAGTGGTCGCCGAGCACGGCGAGGCGCGAACGCGCCGCGCCGGCCAGGAAGGCGAATACATGAACGTCAAGCCAGAGGGGGCAGCGAAGGGGACGAATCTCAAGGAGCACGTCTTTTCGCGCGAGTTCATCGAGCTACCCACCGACGAGAAGCGCCGCCAGCTCGCGGCCGAGGCCCGCAAGCAGTACGTCGAGGCCGGCCCGCCCAGGCCGTCGCCGGCTGAGATCGAGCAGCGCTTGCAGCACTGGCACGCCGTGCGCGCCCGTGAACTGAAGTACCTGAACCCCGGCAGCAGGAAGGCATACGCCGCCTACCAGGCCGCCGAACCCGAGCAGCGCCTCGCGATCCTCAAGGATCGTGAGGCCGCTTTCTATGCACGCCACCGAGAGGATCAAGACCATGACCACAGAGACACCCGAGCAGGAGATCACCACCGAGATCGGCAGCCCGACGCTTCGCGGGCTACCCGAGAGCCGCCGCCCCAAGCACGAAACCGCCTGCGCGGTTTGTCCGAACTCGATGTGGTTCGCATCGACGGCCGAAGTGAAGTGCTATTGCCGCGTGATGTTCCTCGTGACGTGGAGCACCAAGGAGCCGAACGAGATCAAGGCTTGCGACGGGATGTTCGTCGAGTAGGCCGCGATGATTCCGTCGTCGGCCAGCTCGTGCGCGACCAGGCCGAGCAGGGCGCGCAGAAGGCGGCCGAGCGCGAAGAGTTCGCGCGCATCAAGGCCGAGCTGGACGCGCGCCGGCTGCTGGCCCACCTGAGCCGCACGCATGGCGTCACGCCCGACAAGTACCAGGTCGAGAAGGCCCAAGACGGCACCGACCGAATCAGGGCCGGCACGCGCCGGCTCAACGTGTCCGACTTCCTCACGAAAGAGCTGCATCTACCGTGGAAGGAGGCCGCGCCCATCCTGCGCGAAGCGCACGCCGCCCAGCTCGGCCAAGAGCGCGAGCCACTGCCACGCCGCGCGGCCGATCGCCAGCTCTGGCAGGAGTTCAAGCGCTGGCAACCGACACAGCGCGAGCAGCGCGCCGCCGAATGGCAGGCACAGCGCGACAGCGAGACGGCCCGCCGCGCCGAGCTGCGCCGGCAGCATCAGGCCGAGGTGCGCAAGGTGCGCAACGATCGCCAGTTGAAGCCCGAGGCCCGCGAGGCTGCATTGCGCAGCCTGTCCGCGCTGCGCGAGGCCCGGAGTAGGGCGCTTGTCGAGACGTTCGAGGCCGAGCGCCAAGCGTTCAAGGCACGCCAAGCACCGAGCGAGCAATACCGCGTCTACCTGCAAGAGCGGTCACAGGCCGGCGACGTGGCCGCGCTGGCCGAGCTGCGCCGGCAGCGCGATCGCGCGCCGGTCGAGCCTTCGACCAGGTACATCGAGGACAAGCCCGAAAGCGCACGCGCCGAGCCGCCGGCCGGCTTGCTGCGCGAGCTGTCTTACCGCGTCGATCGCGAGGGCGTCGTCACCTACTACGACCAGAAGGCCCGCGCCGTGTTGCGTGACACCGGCCAGCGGGTCGGCGTCGAGCAGGAAGAGCGCGCCGCGATCGAGGCCGGCTTGCGCCTGGCCGTGGAGAAGTTCGGCACCACGTTGAAGATCAACGGCACCGACGACTTCAAGCGTGCCGTCGTCGAGATCGCAGTACGCAAGGGCATGGGCATCGAGTTCAGCGACCCGGCCATGAACCAGCAGGCGCGCGACTACGCCGAAGCGCTCAAGCTCGGCCGCGAATTCATCCGCAAGCCGCCAGCAGGGGAGGGCGACCAGGTGCGCGCCGAGCGCGAGGCTCGCGAGCTGCAAGAGCGCATGCAACGCGAAGCACAGCAGCGCCAGGACAAGGCCGAGCAGGAGAAGCGCCGCGACAAGGACAAGGGCCACGATCGCGGATAGTGCTTGACATTCCCTGCCACGTTTTTATAATTTCGTGAAACGACATACAGAGAGACATGAACAACATGCAAACCGTAGACCTTGACCAACTGCGCGCCCTGATTGCGGCCGGGTCGGTTCAGTCAGTGACCTTCGAGGCAGTCGGCAAGGACTTCGCCTTGAAGGTCGTGATGCCCAAGAGCGAGGCCGTGCTTGTGCCGGCGAACTCGCGCCACAAGCCGCGCCTCTTCGCTGACTTGCGCCGCGCCTTTCTCGTGCTGTCTGACCTCGGCATTCGTCGGGCGCTTGTCGATGTGAGCGGCTGGGAGCCGAAGCAGCGCGAGCTAGGCGAGCAGCGCGTCGAGGCCGCCAAGGCCAAGAAGGCACCGGCCGCGAAGAAGGCCCCACGCAAGACCACCAAGAAGGCGTGACCATGCA
>JBJTSG010000245.1:0-18299 GCA_046076505.1 Erythrobacter sp.
ATCGACGCCTGCGACCGGGTGATGAAGGAAGTCGGCCGCCCGCGCGGGCTCATCGACTATGCGACGCTCGAGCAGTGCGAGGCCGAGGCCGCGGGCGCACCGGCCAAGCCGGCGTGGAAGGCGCTGCTCCGGTTTCGCACCTTCGTCTATCTCGGCGTGTGGAGCGCGATCGGCGCCGGCCTGCTCTTCGCGCTCGGCACCCGCACGCACACCGGCCTCACCGTCGCGCCCGACCGCAACCCGCCCTTCATGCTGCTGAAGGACGGCTCGGTGCGCAACGCCTACACCCTGCGCCTCCGGAACATGGAGGCTCGCCCACGCGCCATGACCCTCGTGGTGGAGGGCCTGCCGCAGGGCGCGGTGATGTGGACCGAGGCCGTGAGCCTCGAGAACGCCGCGCAGTCCCAGGCCGTCACCGTGCCCGCGAACGCAACCAGGGTGATGCGGGCCTACGTCATGCTCCCTGCCGCGATCCAGCGGGAGGGTGCGGACAAAGATGAGGACGACCTCCACTTCGCCTTCCGCCTCACCAGCAACGACGAGCAGAACGAGACCGCGCGGGTCGAAACGACCTTCGCCATGCCGGGAGACGACTGATGCACCGCGCCAGCACCACCCCCTTCACCGGCCGGCGCGTGGCGGCGATCTTCGTCGCGGGCTTCGCTGTCGTCATCGCGGTCAACATCGGCATGGCGAGCCTTGCGGTGGAGAGCTTCCACGGCACGGTGGTCGACAACTCCTACATCGCGAGCCAGCACTACAACGGCTGGCTCCGGCAGGCAGCGGCATCGAAGGCGCTCGGCTGGCAGGCCGTGCCGCGCCACCGCGCCGATGGCCGCGTGGTGATCGAAACGATCGCCGTGCCCGCCGGGGCGCGCGTCACCGCCACCGCCGAACGCCCGCTGGGCGAGACCGAGGAGACCGACCTCACCTTCAGGCCGATGGAGAAGGGCGCGTGGGTCTCGGACCAGAGCCTTGCGCCGGGCCGCTGGCAGGTGCGCATCGCGATCCGCGCGGGCAGCGAAGCCTGGGCGGGTGAAAGCGCGCTGCAATGAATGCCCCCGCCCTGCGGCTCGTCGAGAGCGCGCCCTCGCCGGCGCTCGCCACCACGCGGTTCACCGTGCCGGGGATGAAATGCGCCGGCTGCATCGCCAAGCTCGAGCGCGAGCTGCCCAAGGTCCCCGGCATCGTCGCCGCGCGCGCCAACTTCTCGGCGAAGCGCGTGGCGATCACCCACGATGCGGGGCTGGATGAAGGCGCCCTTTCCGCCGCGCTGCTCGGGCTCGGCTTCGCGGCGCAGAGCGTCGCGGAGAACCCGCTCGGCGACGACGGCAAGGAGCGCCAGAAGCTGACCCGCGCGCTCGGCGTCGCCGGCTTCGGCATGATGAACGTGATGTTGCTCTCGGTCAGCGTCTGGTCGGGGGCGGAGGGCTCGACGCGCGAGCTGTTCCACTGGCTTTCGGCGGTGATCGCCGTGCCGGTGATCGCCTATGCGGGCCGTCCGTTCTTTGCCAGCGCGTGGATGGCCCTCAGCCACAAGCGCACCAACATGGACGTGCCGATCTCCATCGGGGTGATCCTGGCGACCTGCCTCTCGCTCTACGAGACCGTTACCGGCGGGACGCACGCCTTCTTCGATTCCGCGGTGATGCTGCTGTTCTTCCTCCTGGCGGGCCGCGCGCTCGATGCCGAGATGCGCACCCGCACGCGCGCCCAGATCGGCGCGCTGCTCGGGCGGATGGGCAAGAGCGCTTCGGTGCTCGCCCCCGACGGTTCAACCCGGCGTGTCGCCGCCAAGGACCTCCAGCCCGGCATGCTGGTGCTGGTCGCCGCCGGGGAGGCGCTCGCTGCCGATGGCGAGGTGGTGGAAGGCACCAGCGCGCTCGACAACGCGATGCTCACCGGCGAGAGTGCGCCGGTCGCTGCGGGGCCGGGCACCGCCGTGCACGCCGGCGCGATCAACCTCTCCGCCCCCCTCAAGGTCCGCCTCACCCGTGTCGCCGAGGATACCGCATTGGCCGAAATCGCGCGGCTGATGGACGAGGCGGGGCAGTCGCGCTCCTCCTACGTGCGGATCGCCGACCGTGCCTCGCGGCTCTACGCGCCGGTGGTGCACAGCCTCGCGGCGCTCGCCTTCGCCGGGTGGATGATCGCGGGCGCGGGGTGGCATGCCTCGCTGACCGTCGCCATCGCCGTCCTCATCATCACCTGCCCCTGCGCGATGGGCCTCGCGGTGCCGGCGGCGCAGGTCGTGGCCTCGGGCGCGCTGCTCAGGCGCGGGCTGCTGGTCAAGGACGGCAGCGCTCTGGAGCGCCTCGCCGAGTGCGACGTCGCGCTTTTCGACAAGACCGGGACGCTGACCCTCGGCGAACCCCGCGCCGACATCCGCACCCTCGATGCCGAGGCGCGCGCCGTTGCGCTCGGCCTGGCCCAGGCGAGCCGCCACCCCCTGAGCCTCGGTCTCGTCGCAGCGCTCGTCCCCGCGGGTGTCGTGCCGGCGCATATCGAGGCAATCCGCGAGAGCGCGGGCGAGGGCCTCATCGGCCGCTGGCAGGGGCGCATCGTCGCCCTCGAGAAGCTCGAGGGCGCGGTTCCCGAAGGCGCAGCCGAGGGCCCGCTCCTCGCTACGTGCCTGAGGATCGGCGGGAGCCGGCACGTCATCCGCTTTTCCGATCCGCTGCGCCCCGATGCCGCCGAGGCGCTCGCCGCACTGTCACGCGAGGGGCTGGGGTCAAGCATCCTCTCGGGCGACCGCAGTGCGCCGGTCGCCGCGGTCGCGCGCGCCCTCGGGCTTACGGCTTCGGCGGAGGCGAGCCCCCAGGCGAAGCTCGCCGCACTCGCGGCGCTGAAAACTCGCGGACACCGCCCGCTGATGGTCGGCGACGGCCTCAACGACGGCCCCGCGCTCGCCGCCGCCCACGCCTCCATCGCGCCCGGCACCGCGTCCGATGCGAGCCAACAGGCCGCCGACGCGGTGTTCATCGGCGAGCGGCTCATGCCCGTGGCGCTGGCGGTGCGGGTCGCCCGCCGGACGATGCGGATCGTGCGCGAGAACTTCGCCTTCTCGATTCTCTACAACGCCCTCGCCGTGCCGCTGGCGCTGACGGGGCGCGTCACGCCGCTGGTCGCGGCGATCGCCATGTCGGTGAGCTCGCTGGTGGTGGTCGCCAACTCGCTGCGCCTCGCGCGGGAGGGCCGGGCATGACCGGCCTTGCCCTCCTCATTCCGATCGCCCTCGGCATGGGCCTCGCCGGGCTCGCCGCCTTCATGTGGTCGATGCGCGCGGGCCAGTACGAGGACATGGACGGCGCGGCGCGGCGCATCCTCGTCGAGGACGAGGAATGGGGGGAGGAGCGGCGATGAGCCTCCTCGCCCTGCCCCTGGGGCTCGCCGCGCTGGTGCCGGTGATGCTCGGCCCCGCGCCCGCGCCCGCAGGCCCCGCCACGCTTACCGCCGCGATGTGCGGCGGCGGCACCGTCACCATCCCGCTCGGCCCCCGCAAGGCTCCGGCGGGGAACCCCGACTGTCACCCCAAGGGCTGCCACGCGGGCACCTGCCGCGAGCGCGAGAAGCGCGGCATTTGATATCGCGCAAAGACGCTCCCCGGCCGGCGCTCCTACTCGGGAAAGCGCGGGCAGGCTTCCTGCCGCGACCCGAGGAGCGCGCGACGATCATGTGGACCTATCACCCCGAGCTCCTGGCGACCCCGGTGCCGCGCTACACCAGTTACCCCACCGCCGCCGACTTCGGCGCGCTGGAGGAAGGCACCGTCGAGCGCGCCATCGCCGGGGCGACCGGGGACGTCTCGCTATACCTCCACATCCCGTTCTGCGAGCAGATCTGCTTCTACTGCGGCTGCAACACCGGCGCGGCGGGCAAGCGCGAGCGGCGCGTGGCCTATCTTGCCGCGCTTCACCAGGAGATCGCGACCGCGGCGAGCCTCCTCCCCCAGACCGCCCGCGTGCGCCGCGTCGCGTTCGGCGGGGGCAGCCCCAACGCGATTGAGACCGGCGAGTTCCTCGCCTTGATCGAAGCGCTCCATGCGCATTTTCCGATGGGCACGCCCGCGATCTCCATCGAGCTCGATCCGAGGAGCCTCACCTCCGACTGGGCCAAGGTCCTCGCCGGGGTGGGCGTCAGCCGCGCGAGCCTCGGCGTCCAGACCTTCGCCGCGCACTGCCAGAAGGCGATCGGGCGCGAGCAGTCGCTGACGATGATCTGCCGTTCGGTCGACTGGCTGCGCGGCGCGGGCGTGACCTCGCTCAATTTCGATCTCATGTACGGCCTCCCCCACCAGAGCGAGGCCGACCTCGAGGACAGCCTGGAGATGACCCGCAAATTGGGCGCAGACCGGGTCGCGGTGTTCGGTTATGCCCATGTCCCCCATCTCGTGCCGCGCCAGACAATGATCCCCGAGGCCGGGCTGCCGGGCCCCGCTGCGCGCTTCACCATGGCGGCGCAGGCGCATGACACGCTGGTCGCGGGCGGCTACGTGCCGGTCGGCTTCGATCACTTCGCTCTGCCCCACGATCCGATGGCGCGCGCGGTGCGGCAGGGGACCCTGCGCCGCAACTTTCAGGGCTTCACCGACGACCGGGCCGAAGTGCTGATCGGCCTCGGCGCGAGCGCCGTGAGCGGCTTTCCCGGTCTCCTCGCGCAGAACGACAAGCACACCGGCCGCTACCGCCAGCTTTCGGGCGAGGGACGACTTTCGGCGACCCACGGCATCATGCGCAGTCCCGAAGACCAGCGCCGGGGCGCGGTGATCGAGGCGCTACTGTGCCGCGGCGAGGCGGTGCTCGAGAGCGATCTCGTCGCCGAGGCCGCCGAACGACTGGCGCCCTTCCTCGACGCTGGCCTGGCGAGCCTCGAAGGCGAGCGGCTGGCGATCCTTGCCGGCGGCTTGCCATACGCGCGGGTGATCGCCTCGCTGTTCGATCCCTACCGTCTGAAGGCGAAGCGCAAGTTCAGCTCGGCGATCTGAGGTATCTCGCAGCCTCTCACGACCTTTCCGGGCTCGACCCCCGGGGAAACCACTTTGCCTCACTTCACCCCGAGCGCCGCCGCCTGTTCCCTGAGCTGCGCCGCAGCGCCAGGATTGGCCTTGACCGCCGCCTCGAGCGCGGCCTTGGCCTTGGCAGTTTCGCCCAGGGTCATGCGGCTAGGGATCAGCATGACCCAGCCGTCGAGGTTTTTGGGCTGCGACTGCAGCCGCTCCTCGAGCTGGGCGACCATGCCCTCGGCCATCTGGCGCTGGTCGGAGGGCTTCATGCGGCTCGCGGCAGCGACATCCGCCGCGCTGGGCCCGCGCAGGGCCTGCGAGGCACCCTCGCCCGCGACGCTGCCCGAGCCCGGCGCGATCAGCGCGGGCTTGCGCTCGCCTTGCGCCTTGGCGATGCGGCTCGCCACCTCGATCTTGTTCATCTGCCCAACCTGCTCGATGGTACGCACCAGGTCCGCCTCCCACGGCGCGCCCTGCGGGCTCTCGGCGAGCAGCGCCAGCCAGGCGGCGATGGCGCCCTCGTGGTCCTTGTCGCTGTCCTTCTTGGCGGCAAGGAAGTAGCGCGCCCGCGCGTCGGTCGCATCGAGCGACACCGCCTTATCGAAGGCCGCAAGTGCTTCGGGCGGCAGCGGATCGCGCTTGCTCGCCAGCACCAGGCTCTCGCCGAGCGCCGACCATAGCACCGCCTCGTCGGGCGCGAGGGCGAGCGCGCGGCGGTAGGCGGCAGCGGCGTCCTCGAATTGCTGGGCCTGGAAGTAGGCGAAGGCAAGGTCGCTCCATGGCGCGGCATCGCCCGGGGAGGCTTCCGCGCGCGCCTTCAGCGCCTCGACCGAACCCTCGCTTGGCGCCGCCGCCTCCGGCGCGGCGCTCTCGCCCGCGCCGAACACATTGAACCCGATCGAGCCCGCTGCAAGGAGCAGCGCGCCCCCGAGCAGAATCCAGCCCGCCTTCGATGTTCCGCCCGCCGGCGGTGCCTTGTCAGATGCCATGCTCCGCCCGCTAGCACCCCCCGGAAATGCGGGCAATTCGCTCTGGCGTCGGCACCTGTTTTGGGTATGGTGGCGGAGCCGTCGTTGGGGTGCGCAAGGTCTATCCGCAGGGGAGGATAGTAGGCCGGGGATGTTCAAGGTCGCTATCATCGGATCGGGCCCCGCCGGGCTCAGCGCCGCCGCGCGTGCCGCGGCGCTGGGGATGAGCCACGTGCTCCTCGAGAAGACCGACCACCTCTCGGACACGATCTACAAGTACCAGAAGGGCAAGCACGTCATGGCGACGCCCTCGAACCTGGTGCTGCGCAGCGACATCCATTTCGACGCCGGCAAGCGCGAGGCGATCCTAGAGCGATGGGACGAGCAGATCGCGGGCCACAAGGTCAACGTGAAATACATGGCCGAGGCGAAGGCGATCCGCGGCACGGGCGATCCGATCCCCGGCTCGGTGCAGCAGATCGTCACCCGCGGGCGCGACGGATCACGGGAGGTGCGCGAAATCCTGCGCCACTCCCCGCCTTATGCGATCGAGCTCGCCAATGGCGAGACGATCATGGCGGAGAACGTGATCCTCGCGATCGGCACGCAGGGCAATCCCAACCGGATGCGCTGCCCGGGTGCGGACCTCCCCCACGTCCAGTACCAGCTCGACGATCCCACCGAATATGTCGACGAGCACATCGTGATCGTCGGCACGGGCGATGCCGGCATCGAGAACGCGCGCGGGCTTGCCGAGGACCCGGCGCAGCGCAACACCGTCTCGATCCTCAACCGCGGGACCGAGTTCCCCACCGCCAAGGCCGCCAACGTCAGCGCGTTGATGGCCGATCACGAGGCGGGCAAGCTCACCATCCGCACCGAGACCGAGACCAAGGCGATCGAGCCGGGCTGGATCACGCTCGCCACCCGCGACGGCGAGGTCCGCATCCCCTGTGACAGGGTGATCGCGCGGATCGGCTCGGCCCCGCCGCGCGCCTTCGTGGAAGAGTGCGGGATCGCATTCACCAGCGAGGACCGCGGCGCCTTCCCGAAGCTGTCGCCGGTGTTCGAAAGCACTGCGCCCGGCATCTTCGTGATCGGCGCGCTGGCGGGCTATCCGCTCATCAAGCACTGCATGAACCAGGGCCACGACGTCATCGAGTTCATCGCCGGCAACACCGACCTCAAGCCTGCGGACGAGCCGATCATCGCGGCGAAGTTCGCCGGGCTGCCGGGCCGGCGCAGCACCGAGGAGTGGCTCGAGTTCCTGCGCGCCAACGTCTCGATTCTCAATGGCATGAACCCCCTCCAGATGCGCGAGTTCATGCTCGATTCCGAGGTGCGGTTCTTCCGCCCCGGCGAGGTGATTTTCGAGCGCAACGCGCCCGGCTCTTCGCTGTTCGGCATCGCCAGCGGCTCGGTGGCGGTCGAGGGCAATCCGGCCGATCCTTCGGTGACCATTCCGATCGAGGCGGGCTCGATCTTCGGCGAGGTCGGCCTCATCTCGGGCCGCCGCCGTGGGGCGACGATCCGCGCGGCCGAGGACACCATCGTCGTCGAGATCTCGCGCCTTGCCGCGCTGAAGCTGCAAGCGCAGGTGCCCAGCGCCAGGAAGGCGATCCAGCGCATCTCGATCGAACGGCAACTGCTCCAGATGTTCGGCTCGGGCCTCACCAAGGAGGACGTGGCCCCGCTGGTCGAGGCGGCCGAGGTGCAGGAGAAGCGCGCGGGCGAGATTGTGGTTCGCGAGGGCGCCGAGGACAAGGACGTCTACATCGTGCGGCGCGGCTCGATGATCGTCGAGAAGGCGATCGGCGAGCGGCCGGTGTTCCTCTCCTACCTCCCCGCCGGCTCCTACTTCGGCGAGATGGCCGCGATCGACGGCTCGGCGCGCACTGCCACGGTCAAGGCCGCGATCAAGTCCGAGGTGATCCGCCTGCCGGGCGAGGGCTTCGTCGCCCTGCTCGCCCGCAACCCCGCGCTGCGCGAGCGCGCGATGCAGGACATGGCCAGCCGGCGCGCCACCAACGCTTTCATCGAGAGCCGCAAGAGCGAATTTTCGAGCGCGGTCGACCTCTATTCGGAAACCGCGCAGTTTCTCGTCGACAACGGCATCGGCGAGGCGACCGACGTGCTGCTGATCGACGAGAAATTGTGCATCGGCTGCGACAATTGCGAAAAGGCCTGCGCCGACAGTCATGACGGCCTCTCGCGCCTCGACCGCGAAGCCGGGCGGACCTATGCGCACCTTCACGTGCCTACCTCGTGCCGGCATTGCGAGCACCCGCACTGCATGGCCGACTGCCCGCCCAACGCGATCCTGCGCGGACCGGACGGCGAGGTGTTCATCAACGACACCTGCATCGGTTGCGGCAACTGCCAGAGGAACTGCCCCTACGGCGTGATCCGCATGGACGCGAAGCCCCCGAAGAAGCCGAGCCTCCTGCAATGGATGCTGTTCGGCAAGGGCCCGGGTCCGGGCGAGGCGCCCTACGGCTGGCGCAAGTCGGAGGCGAAGAAGCAGAGCCTTCCCGAGGCCAAGCTGGCGGTGAAGTGCGACATGTGCGCCGGGATCGACGGCGGCCCCGCCTGCGTGCGGGCCTGCCCCACGTGCGCGGCGATCCGCGTCAGCCCCGACAAGTTCCTGACCTTCACCAAGCTCGCCGAGGACACCCCGTAGTGGCGAGCCGGGCGGGGCGGGAGGCAGCGGCGGCAGCGCGGTTCTCGACCGACGAGAAGCGCCGCGATTCCGGGCACGTCGGTTTCCTGCGACACCGCGGCTTCAGGTGGCTGTGGATCGCGCTCGCCCTGTGCGGTGCGGCGACCCTCGGCTACCTGATGATCGACCAGCAGCCGCGACCCAACGGCGGCACGTGGTACGGCTACACGCTCGGCACGATCGGCTTCGGGCTCATCATCTGGCTCTCGCTGCTGGGCGTGCGGAAGCGTCGCATCACGACGGGCGCATGGAGCCTCAAGGCGTGGACCAGTGCCCACGTCTATCTCGGCCTGTCGCTGGCGGTGATCGGGACGCTCCACACCGGCTTCCAGGTGGGCTGGAACGTCCACACCCTCGCCTATGTCCTGATGCTGCTGGTGATCGCGACCGGCATCTACGGGGTGATCGCCTATGCGACGCTCCCGGCGAGCATGTCGGCCAATCGCAAGGAGATGACCCGCGGACAGATGCTCGAGGCGCTGACCGCGATCGACCGCCAGCTCGAAAGCGCCGCCCAGCCGCTCGCGCGCGCCGAGGCGGACCTCGTGCTCGCCGCACTCCGGCAGGACGTCTTTGCCGGCGGCGCGCTGGCGCGGCTCACCGGGCGCTATCCGGGCTGCGCGATGGCGCGCGCCTTGCGCGGCATGGGCACGGGGACCGAGGCGGAGCAGCGGGTCGCGGCCTTGCTGGAAAAGCGCAGCCAGCAGCTCGCCCAGATCCGCGGCGCCTTGAGGATCCGGGCGGCGCTGGAAATCTGGCTGTTCGTCCACGTTCCCCTCACCATCGCCCTCATCGCGGCGCTCGTCGTGCACGTCGTCAGCGTGTTCTACTACTGGTGAGGGGCAGGCGATGGCGTTCCTGATCCGCACCATCGCCCTCACCGCCACCGGTCGCGAGATCGTCCGCGACCGCCGGCTCGACCAGGGCGCGCTGACCATCGGCCGCGCTGCCGAGAACGACATCCACCTGCCCGACCTCGCTGTCGAGCAGCACCATGCGCGGCTCGACCTCGGCGCGGACGGGACGCTGGCGGTGGTCGCGCTCGGGACGCTCGGCTTCGGGCTGGACGGGCGGGCGGTGACCGAGGGCACGATCGACCCGCGCACCGGAGGCGAGATCGCCCTGGGCTCCGCGCGCCTCGTCCTCGCCCGCGAGGCTGACGGGACGATCAGCGTCACGATCCGCCAGGTCGCACCGCAAGAAGGCAAGCACGACGCCCTGCGCGGCTTCGCGCTTGCGAGCGTCCTGCCGTCCAAGCGCGCGATGAGTTGGGTGTTCGCTGGTGCGATCCTGCTCCTGCTGCTGACGGTCCCCATCGCCAGCCACTTGGCTCGCACTCCGGCCAAGCCCGACCCCACCGGCAAGACGGAGGGCGTGGTGCTGATGGACCGCGCTTGGTCCTCGGGCGAGTTGTCGTTGAAGCACCACTCTCTCGAGAACAATTGCGAGAGCTGCCACGTCAGCGGGTTTCAGAGCGTGCAGGACGAAACCTGCCTCTCCTGCCACAAGGATATCGCCGATCACGCAAAGAAGGGCCGCCTCGCCACCGGGATGCGTCCCCTCTCGCCGGGCGATGCGATCCAGTGGCGGATCGGCGAGGCGCTCGGCAAGGAGGGCCCGCTGGGCTGCGTAGCCTGCCACTCCGAACACGAGGGCGAAGTCCGTCAGCAGCCCGGGAACGAGGCGTTCTGCAGCGATTGCCACAAGGACCTGAAGACCCGCCTCACCGACACCGAGCTCGCTGACGCGCACGACTTCGGCAAGACCCACCCGCAGTTCCGCCCGCTCTACTTCGCGAGCTTCGGGGCGGCGAAGCCGGTGCGCGCAGGTCCGGGCGCGCAAGCCATTGAACGTTCGGGGCTCAAGTTCCCGCACGACGTCCACATGGACCCGCGCGGGGGCGCCGCGCGCATGGCGGTGAGCCTTTCCCGCTACGGACAGCCGCTCGAATGCAAGGATTGCCACGTCCTCGACGGCGACCGCATTTCCTTCAAGGCGGTCGAGATGGAAGAGGCCTGCGAGAGCTGCCACAGCCTGGTTGCGGGCCGCACCGCGAGCGGCTTCGGCAAGCTCAGGCACGGGGACTTGAAGCACCTGGCGGAAGACCTGGCCAGGGTCAGCACCGGCCCGCGCCCCGCGCTCGGCGGCGCGCGGCAGCGGCCGGGGCAGCTGGGCAGCGCCTCGCCCTACCGCGCCGATTTCGGCCGGCCAGTGCGCGCCTATATCGGCATTGCGAATGCGCTCGGACCGGGCGGTGTGTGCACCGAGTGCCACCTGCCGACCCGTGGGCCGACCGGGCAGGCGAGCCTCATGCCGGTGAACCTCCCCGACCGCTTCCTCACCTCGGGCTACTTCGACCACGAGGCGCACAAACGCCAGAAGTGCACCGATTGCCACGCGGCGGACACCTCGAAAGCCGCGAGCGACCTCCTCATCCCCGACCTCAAGAGCTGCCGCGAATGCCACCTGGGGGCAGGCGCGGTGAAGACCGCCAAGATCGTGCCGTCGGACTGCGCGATGTGCCACGCCTACCACGTGCCCGCCGGTCAGTGGCAGGCGAAGGGCAAGGCGCCGCACTACCGCCCGCCGCCGCTGCCGCCTGTCGCCAAACCCGCCCCGATCAAGGTGGCGAGAGCGAGGAGCTAGTATGGAGAGGACAGCCCCGCCCCGCGCCGTTCTGATCGCGCAGCTCACCGACATCCACGTGGGCTTCGCGCCGCAGGACGGGGCGGACGAGCTCAACCTCGTTCGCTTGCGGGCGGTGCTGGCGCGGCTGTTCGAAGGCCCCAACCGCCCGGACCTGCTGGTGCTGTCGGGCGACCTCACCGACCGCGGGGACGCCGAGAGCTTCGCGACGCTCGCCGCGCTGCTCGCGCCCTGCCCCTGCCCGGTGCTGCCGCTGGTCGGCAACCACGACAGCCGCGCGGGCCTGCTTGGCGCCTTCCCGCAAATGAAGGCGGCCGAGGGCGGCTTCCTGCACGATGTCGTCAAGGCGCCGCTCGGCCTCAGGATCATCGCGCTCGACACGCTCGAGGAGGGCCGCCACGGCGGCGCCTTCTGCGCAACGCGCGCCGCTTGGCTTGCCGCAACGCTCGCCGAGGCGCCCGACACGCCGACCGTGATCTTCATGCACCATCCCCCGGTGGTTTCCGGGATCGACTGGATGGACCCCGCTCCCGGAGAGCCGTGGATCGCGCGGCTGCACGAGGTCCTTGAGGGGCAGTCACAGGTGCTCGGCATCCATTGCGGGCATCTCCACCGCCAGATCACGACGCGCTTCGCCGGCATCCCCCTGAGCGTCACCCCCTCGGTCGCGCCGCTGGTGGCGATGGACTTGACGCCGATCGACCCGAGGGTGCCCGATTATCGCGAGCTCATCACGACCGAGCCGCCCGCCTACGCGCTCCACCGCTGGGACGGAACAAGCCTCGTCTCGCACTACGAGCGGGTCAGCGACTGGCAGGTGATCGAACGCTTCCGCCCCGAGATGCAGGCCATGATCGAAAGCGCCTTCGCCGAGC
The DNA here is from genome assembly GCA_046076505.1 of Erythrobacter sp. GTDB lineage: Bacteria > Pseudomonadota > Alphaproteobacteria > Sphingomonadales > Sphingomonadaceae > Erythrobacter. The sequence continues at coordinate 12,211 of JBJTSG010000245.1, forward strand.
GGGGGTAGCTCCCTGCGTCGTCATTGCGAGGAGCCGCAGGCGACGAAGCAATCCATGGACGGTCCTTTCCCCTGGACACACCGGCGATCCATGGATTGCGTCGCTACGGTCGCAATGACGACAGGATAGCTTAGCGCGCAGCCTTTAGCCGGCTCGGCGGGGCGATGCCCACCCAGCGCTGCATGTCGACTTCATCGGAAACCTTCCACGGCACGCCTGAGCGGGTCATGAACAGGCGCTCCATCTCGTCGCGGGTGAAGGGCCGCGAGCCGAGGCGGCCGAACACCGCGATCTGCCCGCCGGTCTCGTCCACCGCCCGGTCGCGATCGAGGCCCTTCGACATGGCGATGGCGGGCGTTGGCGTCTTCGCCCAGGCGATCAGCTCCGGCATGGGCGCTGGCGAGAAGCCGTAGAAATTGCGCTGGCTTTCCGGGCTTGTGAGTTGGAGGACCTTCACCCCGTTCCGCCCGTCGGCAACGTAAGCGAACAGCGACGCGTTGGTCGAGGCGACGATCACGTCTTCGGCATCGTTGAGCTGCCCGTCCAACGTAACCTTGCGGTAGAGCTTCGGGGCGCGGGGGTTCGTCACGTTGAGGATCACCAGTCCCTCGGCCTTGGCCGCGACATAGGCATAGGTGCGCGCGATGTAGAGCCGCCGCGCATCGGCGAGCGGCACGGTGCCCTCGGGCACCGCGACGGGGTTCCGCAGCGAGGTTATGTCGAACAGCTTCACCCCATCGGCGTCGGTCACCCACAGGTAGCGGAACTGCACGGCGCTCGCCCGCGCGTCGCGCAGCGGGCGCACCGCGGCGAGCTTCGGGGTGTCAGGGTCGGCAAGATCGACCACCACCAGGCCCTTGTCGGCGGTGATGAAGGCGACCTCGCCGGCGAGCACGATATGCCGCGCGCCGTTCAGCACGCCGCCGGGGTTCCACGCGGTCGAACCGTCGGCGAACACCTTGCGCTTGAGCTGGTTGTTCCGGAATTCCCCATCCGCCATGGTGTTGATGTTGACGAGGATCAGGCCCTCCGCGGCATCGGTAATCGCGGCGTAGTTGTAGATCGGCCTGAAGGCCTGCTCCTGGTTCATCTCCCGCATCGCTTCCGTGTTGCGGGTCGGCGCGATCGGCTGGTTGGTGGGGAGCGCCATGCAGGTCGCATTGGTGGTCTTCACGTGGGTGTCGTGCCCCATCGCAGAGAACGGCCCCTTGATGATCCGCTCGGAGAAGCCCTTGTTGGCGATCGAGGCGACGTCATAGACCATGAACCCGCCGCGCCCTTCGGCGACGTACATGTATTCGCCGCGCAGCTGCAGGCAGCCGACGCGGTCGCTGGTCCCTTCGTGGACGTTGGCGAACTCCTCGAAGGGATGGGTTTCACCCGAGAGGTTCCCGTTGAAGGTCTTGCCGCGCACCCAGTTCCTGAGCTCGCGCCCGTTCTGCTCGACGTGCAAGGCCCAGTAATCGGGGTAGGCATAGCGGTGGAGGTAGGAGCCGATCACCGCCTGCGGCTCGTCATACTCGGTGACGCGGGTCGCCTGGAAGCCGCCTTCGAGACCCGACCAGGCATTGAGGCCGACGAAGTTCACGTAGTTCGTGCCGAGCAGCAACAGCTGCGCCATGATCGCGTTGTTGTCGTCCTTGGCCGACAGGTGGTAATCGGTGCAGGTCTTGGTCTCGGTGGTGCGCACCGTGTGCGGGAAATGCGGCGCGAAGGTCTGGCTCGAAAAGCCGATCGCGGAAATCGGCGGTTGCTGGACGTAGATCCGCTCGCGGTTCGTGTTCGTCGATGACAGGACAAGGGCCGAGGACGACCGGACCGGTGCGACCTGCCCGCCCTTGGTGGTCATGTGCTTGCCGAGCTGGAACATCTCGTCGCGCGCGACCTGCGGATTGTAGGTCGCGAAGTTGCGCGTCTCGCCGCCGTCGAACTTGTGGATCTTGGTCTTCCAGTTGGCCTCGATGGGCAGGTGGCAGCCCCCGCATGAGGTCGTCCAGGAGAGATGGCAGGTGAAGCACGCCATCTCGGGCTCGCGGTGCGCGCGGTCGCCTTCGGAAATGCCGATGCCGAACTCGAAATTTCCGGTCTCCGCCCCGTAGCGGCTCATCAGCTTGGCGCGCGCGGCCTTGGCATTGAAGGCGGGGGTGGCGGGATCGACCGAATCCTTGACGAGGCTCATCTCCCATTCGAGGCTGGGGTCGACGATCGAGCGCTGGACGAGTTTTCGCCTGCCGTCCGCTCCCTCGAGCCATTCGAAGCGGCGCTTGCCGTCGGGGTTCCTGAGCAGGCTGAGGTCGTGGCCTTCCGGCGGCGCGGCGGGACCGCTAGTGCGCAGGGTCGGGTAGGCGTCGGCGTTGCCGTGGCAGTCCTTGCAGGTGATCTCGATGGCGTTCGCGACCTCGCCGTAGATGAGGCCGTTGCCGTGGCTGTCCTGCTCGAAGTGGCAGTCCGCGCACTGCATCCCCTTCTCGGCGTGGATGTCCATGAGATGGACCGCCTTGCCGGGATTGACGCCGGGGGGCACGAACTTGCCCTCACCCTTCTTGCGCCACTTCTCCGGATCGTCGGGGTCGACGATCTTGCCATCCGCATCAAGGAGGTTCCCCTCGCGGTCGCGCTTGAAGATCGCGCGGAAGTTCCAGCCGTGGCCGTGGTAGTCGGCGAACTGGGTGTCCTTCAATGTCGGGTTCAGATCGTAGACGTTGCGCAGGAAGTCGAGGTCCGACCAGTTGCCCTTGGGCGCGGCGCCTTCGGGGTTGCGGTCGTTGGCCTCGCGGACTTCCTTCGCTGTCGGGTATTTCTGCTGCTTGGGCCACATCGCCGGCGCGTCGGACTCGTAGTCCCACATGGTGTAGCCGAGGAAGGAATTCAGGAAGATGTTCGGCTGGTGCATGTGGCAATTCATGCATTGCGCGGTCGGGATGGCGCGGGTGAAGACGTGCTGGAGGGGGTGGCCCTTCTCCTTAACCTGACCGTCTGGCGTCTTCAGCGATCCGTCATCCTTGGCGTGGCCATGCTCGTCTTCCTTGTGCCTGGGCTGCTTGAGCGCGGAGTCCTTGTCCGCGCTTCCGCTTCGCTGCTTGAGCGCCCCGTGCCCCTTGGTCTTCTCCCCATAGCCCGCCGCGTGCTCGATCTTCGCGGCGATGGTGGGGTCGGCGCTGACCGACTGCCCGTCACGGCCGTATTGCGCGTAGATCAGCGAATGGCGCGGCTCGCGGTCGTTGGCGTAGACCACGTGGCAGCTCGCGCAGCCCGAATGGCGGTAATCGCCCGGCTGGTCGTTGGTCCCGAGGAACCAGGTGAAGGGATCGTTGAGACGCGTCTTGTGGACGTTGAGGACGGGGATCGAGACCCGGAGCCCCGTCCCGGGCCCGCGGTTCGACTGCTTGAGATCGGGCCGGCCCGGCTCCTCGAGGCGCTGAATCTGCCCCGTCGGGTTGGGGAGGCCGACCTCGGCGAACTGGGTGTTGATGTTGCGCCCGCCGCGCTCGAAGACGCGGAAGATGTCGCCCGGCGGGACCACGTGCCAGGTCGGCAGGGGATACATCTCGGCGAGCACCCCGCGCGCGGCCTGGTCTTCGCTGAGCTTTCCGCCCGGCCCCGCGCCCGGCGTGGTGATCTTCGCCGGCTTGCCGTCACGGGTATAGGCCTCGCCGAGGAGGTAGTTCTTGTAGGGCAGGATGCCGTTGTTGTAGCTCGCCCCGCCCCACAGCATCGCGCCTGACGCCATGATCGAGCGTTCCGCCGCCTCGATGGCCTGCATGTGGCACGCACCGCAGGCATCGCGCGCGACGCGGTAGTCGGAGGGGTTGATGAACTTGATGAACTCCGGCCCCTCCTTGTTGAGAAGCGCGTAGGAGCGCTTGGGGTTCGCCGAGGAGGGCCAGTGCCAGGACTTCGGATACTTGGGCAGCACGTGCGCCCGGTCGCGCGCGGCGACATACTGGGGGTGGTCGTGGGGCAGCTCGGCATTGCCGCGCACGCTGGCATCGCCGCCGTGGCAATCGGTGCGGCCGAGCCTCACCGCCGGGGTCATGTGCATGGTCGGTGCATCGGTCTTGACGTGGCAGGTGTTGCAGCCTTCGGACTTGGCCTCCATCTCCGCCACCGACTGCCGCTGCGGCGCGGGCGGGGCGATCACGCGGGAGTAGTCGCGCTTGACCGGCTTTTCCGCGTCCGAGGCCATCGGCTTGCCCGCAAACAGCACCACGCCGAGGAACAGCGCCGCCGCAACCAGTGCAAGATGACGCAGCAGGATTGGGCCGAAAGCGCGCATCAGTAGGTCAGCACCACGTTGGCGACGATCGAGAAGAACCGCCGGCCGCCGTCGCGCGCGGTGAACAGCTCGCGGAAGCCCTCGCCCGCGAGCAGCGTCGCGCCGGAGAGCCGGAAAACGATGTTCTGGTTGGCATTGGGCCGCCAGATCGCGGAAGCCGAAAGGTCATAGCCGATCGACCGGTCGATGTTCGGCTGGTTGCGCAGCGCCTCGAGCGTCGCGGTGTCGGCGAACCACAGATGGTTGGCGTTGGCCGAGACACGCAGCTCGGGCGTCAGGTCGAAATCCGCGCCGAGCCCGGCGAGGATCAGGCCCGGGTTGTTGAAGTTCGACTGCCCCTGCTCCTTCGAAGAGCGCAGCGAATTGAGGAGGCCATTCCTTCCGTTCACCCCGATCGCGCGCCCGCCGCCGGCGAAGGGGATCGTCTGGCGGATCCAGTAGGAGGTGTCGGCGCCCGCGAAGACCGGATTCTCGAAGATCGCATCGAAGCCGGTTTCCTTGTCGTCGTCAGGGTTCCTGTCCCCGCTCGCATAGGCGCCCGAGAGGCGGAAGCGCGTCCAGTCACGGTCGTAGCTCGCCTCCACCGCCACGAACTGCGCGTTGATATCGGCCGGGCGGCCGGTGAAGAAGGAATTGCGGTCCTTGCCGAGCGCCCAGTAGGCCATCCCGGTGAGGTTGATCCGCCCCACCCGGCCGTCGACCCCGTAGCCGAGGTACACGACGTCGTAGTCGCGACCGCGCAAGGACCCGATCAGCGCCGGGCGGACCGGGAAGCCGTTGGTGTCGACCTCGATCTCGTCGCTCTCGCGGTTCATGTTGTAGACGACGGTGAACTCGCTGGTCAGCGCCGGGATCAGGAAGTCCTGCCGGTAGGCGTTGACGACGAAGACGAAGTCGTCGCGCGGGCGCTGGACGATGGAGTTGAGGCCCGAATTGGTGTCCTTCTCGAGCCGCCAGAAGGCGCCGACGTTGAACTGGAAGCGATTGTTGTCGCGCGAGCCAAAGACGCGCACGCCCAGCTGCTGGTCGTTGAACAGGAAGCCCCGGAAGTCCGACTGGAAGGTCTGGATCCCGGCGCGCGCCGAGATGAAGTCGAACCTTTCGGTGTCGAAGCGCGCGAAATGGTAGTCGACGAAGGCTTCCTGGACGCCGAGGAAGTGGTCGAGCCGGTGGCTGGGTTTCGAGGGCTCGACGAACAGCACCCGCCGCTCGGGCACGTCGACATAGTTGACGTTGTAGGCAAGCGTGACGCGGTATTCGACCGTGGGCGGCGCGTAGGTGGTGGAGCCCTTGAGCAGCGCGGCGCTCATCAGGAAGGTCTGGCTGAAGACCTGGCTGAAGGAGCCGCCGAACACATCGTTGCGATCGGGCCGGCCGGTGCCCTGGACGCCCACGGGAATCGGAAAGCTGCGCGGCTCGTAGACCGTGTCCGACACGGCGCTCGCGACGAAGAACCAGTCGTCGCCCTTGATCGGCAGCCACGGGACCTTGGCGCGGTCGATCGGGCGATCGCCTTTCAGCGTGTTCTGGTGGTAGGGATCGAGGAGGTTCTCCTTGACCAGCCCGAGGCTCTGGATGAGCCGCCAGCGATCGGGGATCGGGAATTGCTCGGTGGCAAAGGCCTCGGGCGGCGGGGCGCGCACCGCGCCCGGGTTGTCCTGCTCGATTCTGTCGGGCAGCGGCGCGGTGTAGCCCGGTCGCTCGCGGCCTTCGAGGATCGCCGGGTCGACGGGCGGGGTGTCCTTCTCCCAGTCCGGCTTCGGCTGCTCATCGCCTGGCGGTGGCGCAGGCGGCGCGGCCTCGGCCGGCGGGC
>JBJTSG010000246.1:0-5782 GCA_046076505.1 Erythrobacter sp.
CCGATGATCTGGAGGCGGGGTTTACCATCGCGGTGCCGAGAGGGCTGGCGACATGCCTCCCCTCCCGCTTGCGGGAGGGGTCGGGGGTGGGCTCGTCCTCAAGCTCGCTGCGCTCGCTCCCACCCCTAACCCCTCCCGCAAGCGGGAGGGGAATGACGTTGCTCGGCACCGCGATGGTAAACCCCGCCTCCAGATCATCGGGCGGCAGCAGGATCAGCTGCACGTCCTCGGCATGCGCGGCCAGCAGCGCGAGATCGATCTCGCACACGCCCTTATCCTGCCACTCCCCGGCGAGCGTCTGCATCCGCCCCGCGCTGATGAGGCGGCACAGGCGGCCATAGGCAGCGCGATCCTCGGGGTAGGCGAGGAAGGCGAGGCCCTCGACCGTCTCGATCCGGCAACCGATCACGGGGCGCATCTTCAGCGTCTTCGCCTCGGTGTGGATGCGCACCACGCCGGCCATCGAATTGACGTCGGCAATACCGAGCGCGTCGTAGCCGAGCGCGTGCGCAGCCAGCACCAGGTCGACCGCGTCAGACGCGCCGCGCAGGAAGCTGAAGCAGCTTGCGATCCCCAACTCGACGAAATCGGCGCGCGGCGGGGGCGCGACATCGGCAGGGTCGATGTCGAGCGTGCGCTTGTCGGGCGTGAGCGGGGCCTCGGGCATCAATCCTCCCCTTCAGGGGAGGGGGACCACCCGAAGGGTGGTGGAGGGGCAGGCGCGGCTTTCCGGAGAGTGGCCCGTGCCCCTCCACCAGCTTCGCTGGTCCCCCTCCCCGTTGCGGGGAGGATTGTCACACCAACTCCTCCAACCGCTCCTTCACCGCCGCAAGGTCGGCCGCGAAGAGACGCGCCTGTTCCTCGCGCGCCGCGCCGTCCAATCGCAGCAGGTAGGAAGGGTGCGCGGTGACCCACAGCTCGGTGCCGTCTTCAAGCTGTATCGGCGTGCCCCGTGCCTTGGTGATGCTCACCGTCTTGCCGAGGAGCCCGCGCGCCGCACTCGCCCCCAGCGCCAGCACGAGGCGGGGCTGGACGATGCTGCGCTCGGCCTCGAGCCACCAGCGGCAGGTGTCGATCTCCTTGGCCCCCGGCGACTGGTGGAGCCGGTGCTTGCCCTTCCAGACGAACTTGAAGTGCTTCACCGCATTGGTGACGTAAGCCTCGCTGCGGTCGATCCCGGCGCGTTCGAGATATTCGCCCAGCAGCTGCCCGGCGGGGCCGACGAAAGGCCGCCCGGCCTGGTCCTCCTGGTCGCCCGGCTGCTCGCCGACAATCATCAGCGGGGCGCCGACCGCCCCCTCGCCCATCACCGCGCGGTTGTCCAATTCGCCGATCGGGCACATCCGGCAGGGGTGGATCGCCGTGTCGATGCCCTCCAGCGTGGCGGGCCGCTCGCCCCTGTCGAGGCTGCCCGACGACACCATCCGCGCCTCCCGCGCCTGCGCCCCGGCGATGAGCTGCGGGATCAGCTCGGCCTCGGGCAGGTTTTTCCAGTACTTCTTCGGCATCTCCGACAGCATCGCGCCGACCTTGAGCCGGGCGGGATTGAATATCGCCGCATAGTAGGAGCGCCACAGGTCTTCGACCGGGTCACCCTGCGGCGCGTCGGAGCGGCGCGCAGGCGGGCCTTCGTGCATCGTCTCGCCATCCCAGTGGATCGAGCCGCGCGGGGTGAGGATCGACCAGCGCATGTTGGCGAAGCGGCGCATGAAGAACCCGGCCTCGCTGCGCAGGATGTGGTGATCGGGTTCGAACCAGGCGACGAAGTGCGGGGTGCCGTACGGATCGTCTTCTTCTGGCTCGACCTCGCGGAAGCGCACGAAGGCGTGCATCTTGTGCGCGTCGCGCCGCACCGCCTTGGCGAGCTCCTCGAGGCGGCGAACATCAGGATCGGCCTTGTCCTCCATCAGGCGCGGGAACCGCTGGAGCCGCCACAGCACGCGGTAGAGCAAACCGAAGCGCGCCGCGTCCGAGTGGAGCGCGGCGCTCCTGGCGACTTCGAGGAAGCGCTTGCTGGCGCGCACCGGGGGCGCATCGGCGGGCGGGACCGGCAGGCGCTTCTCGCGGCGCGCGGGGCCGTCGACGGCGAAGAGGTCGCCCGTGCCGCCGGGCTCGATCCACGAGACGCGGTCGGGCGGCACATCGCACTGCACCAGCCCCCGCGCCCGCTCGCGCCACGCCGCGAAGTCGTCGGGCGCCGGCAGATGGACGGCGTAGTGCGAGACGACGGCGACGTTCTGCCCTGAACCATTCTGGCCGGTCACCCGAACAGCTCCAGCTGCGTCTGGCGCTCGCGCAGAGCCAGCAATCCGCGCAGGTCAGCGCGGTCGGTGAGGAGCGTCGGTCGCCAGTCGACGGTGCAGATGAAGGGCCGCACCTTGGCGAGCGAGGCGGTGAGGCGCGCGACGTCGTCCAACCGCAGCTTGCGGTGTCGCCGCACGGCGAGGATCCGCGCCACCGCCTTGGTGCCGAGCCCCGGCACGCGCAGCAGCAGCTCGCGGGGCGCACGGTTGACGTCGACCGGGAAGCTCGCGCGGAACTTCAGCGCCCAGGCTAGCTTGGGGTCGATATCGAGCGGCAGGTTGCCGTCCGGCTCGGCGGCATCGGCGACCTCCTCAGGGGCGAAGCCGTAGAAGCGCATCAGCCAGTCCGACTGGTAGAGCCGGTGCTCGCGCATGAGCGGCGGGCGCTTCAGCGGCAGCACGGCGGAGGCGTCGGGAATCGGCGAGAAGGCGCTGTAATAGACGCGCCTCAGCCCGAAATTGTCGTAGAGCCGGCTCGCCTTGCCGATGATCGCCGCGTCATTGGCGTCGTCCGCGCCGACGATCATCTGGGTCGATTGCCCTGCCGGCGCGAAGCGGGGTGCGTGGCGGAACTTCTTCCTCTCGTCCTTCGCTTCAACGATCCGCGCCTTGGTCCGCCCCATCGCACCCTCGATCTGGCGGGCGTTCTTGTCGGGCGCGAGGCGGGTCAGCCCATTGTCGGTCGGCAGCTCGACATTGATCGACACGCGATCGGCATAGAGGCCTGCCTGGTGGATGATCTCCGCATCGGCCTCGGGGATGGTCTTCAAATGGATGTAGCCGCGGAAATCGTGCTCCTCGCGCAGGATCCGGGCGACCTCGACGAGCTGCTCCATCGTGTGGTTGGCGTTTTTCACGATGCCCGAGGAGAGGAACAGCCCCTCGATATAGTTGCGGCGGTAGAAATTGAGCGTGAGGTCGACCACCTCCTGCGGGGTGAACCGCGCCCGCGCCACGTTCGAGCTCTTGCGGTTGATGCAGTAGTGGCAATCGAAGATGCAGTGGTTGGTCAGCAGGATCTTGAGCAGCGAGATGCAGCGCCCGTCCGGCGCATAGGCGTGGCAAATGCCCATACCCTCGGTCGAGCCGATGCCCTTCCCGCCGAGCGAGTTCTTCTTCGCCGTGCCCGACGATGCGCAGGAGGCATCGTACTTCGCCGCATCGGCGAGGATCGCGAGCTTCTGGCGGAGGGACTGCTGGACCATGGGAACGGGAACACCTTTCGTGTTCCATATATGTTCCTATGACCCTCCTGCCAAATGCAAAGCTTGCAAATTGCGGTCAGAGGAGGCGGCGAGGCTGCGGGACAGCCGCTTCGGGCTTGCGGTTCTCACACAGGAAATCGAGCACGGCCGGGTGCATCGCGCCCTCGAAGGCGACGCCGGCGTAGTTTCCCTCGACCCAGGCGATGATGCCGAGCGGGGCGTTGATCCCGCCCACCTTCATCGCCACCCGGTCACCCATCTCGGCAAAGCCGAGCTTGCCGCGCAGCTTGCAGCCGCCTTCGGAAATGTCGATGAGATCCACGTAGACCACCCGCGAGCTGACACGGCTTTTCACCGTCATGCTCAGCGGCCGCCTTTCGGAGGAGCGGGGGATGGAATCGAGGTTCATGGTGCGAAGTATCGCACAATTTGGGTAAAGGAATGCTGAGCGAGAGGGCTCAGGGGAACAGCCCTTGCAAAAACCAGTCGGGCACCCCGCCGCGCCCGTCGCCGGCAATGCCGCGGCGGAAGATCCAGTAGCGCGCGCCGCCTTCGTCCTCGATGCGGTAGTAGTCGCGCAGCCGCGTGGTCGAGCGTTCGCGCCACCATTCCGGGGCGATCCGCTCCGGACCCTCGACCCGCACCACCTCGCGCACCGTGCCGCGCCAGCGGAAGCGCTGCGGGAAGCCGTCGGGCGAGGCATAGAGCACCGCGATCGGCTCCGGCCGGTCGAGCAGCTTCAGCGGGCGGGTGTGGAAGGCGAGCGTGCCCGGCGAAGGCGGCAGGGGATCGAGCGGCGGCTGCCAGCCCTGTGCACGCTCGGGGAGGTGGCTGGCGCGGGCAACCGGACGGGTCACCGCCTCCGCGCCGAGGCGTACCGTCAGCCGGTCGATGCAGGCGGCGAGCGCCGTGCCGTGCTCCTCGGCCGCGGCGTCGAGATCGGCCTGGGCCAGGCTGAGCGGCTCGCTCCAGCTGGCACGCAGCTGCACGGCCTCGATCCCGAAGCCCGCCTCGACATCGTCGAGCCGCTTGGCGAAGAGCCGGGTGATGTGTGCCGCCTCGCGGGTCGCGGCGGCAAGCTCGATGCGGCGCATCAGCACCTCGCCGTCGACCCGCCACAGCGCCAGTTCGAGCCGGCGTGCGCCCTCCCCCCGCGCCTCGAGCGTGCGCACCATGTCGGCGGCGAGGTCCCCCAGCACCTTGTCCAGAGGCGCGCGGTGGCGCAGCGGCTCGGCGAGGCGGCGCTGGACCATCGGCAGGGGCCTGGCAATCACCGGCAGCAGCGGCTCGGGCACCTTGCCCAGCAGCTGGTCGAGGCGCAGCAGCGGGTTGGCAGCGGGCGACGAGCGGTTGCGGAAGCGGCGGCGCAGCGCGTCGCGCGCGGCGGCCTCCCGGGCAAGGTCGTCCTCCTCCGCCCCTGTCACCCCCGCCAGCTCGCCGAGGCGCTTGATGCCGAGGCGGCGCAGCACGGTCAGCACGTCCTCGTCGAGCCGCAGGGCCGCGACGGGGAGATCGACGAGGAAACGGAGCATGTGGCCCTCCCCCACTAGGGGAGGGATGATCGTGCCCGGCCGGCCATAGTGCGACAGCGCCCAGGCCGCCCCGGCGGTCGGCGCGATGGCGGCGCGGGCGGTGAGGCCGCGGGCGGCGAAGGCGCGCACGACATCGGCGAGCAGCGCCTCCTCGCCGCCGAAGAGGTGCGCCGCGCCGGTGATGTCGACGATCAGGCCGTCGGGCGGGTCGAGCGCGCTCCACGGCCCCCAGCGCTGGGCCCAGACGGCGAGCTTCTCGAGCGCGGCGAGGTCGCCCGCCGGATCGGCCGGGACAGCGGCAAGCTCCGGGCACAGCGCGCGTGCGTCCGCGAGCAGCATGCCGGTGCGCGCGCCGGCCGCGATCCCGGCGTCGTTGGCCGCGGTGATGCGCGGTCCGTGCGCGGTCTCGAGGATCAGCGCGCATGGCGCGGCCTCGGCGGCGGGGCGCGCGTCAGGCGCGTGCGACAGCCGCCAGCGATCGACCGACAGTCGCGCGAGCCAGATGGACATGATCCGGCGCGGCAAGGACATCGGTATCGGGATCGCGGCGGATGCGCAGGGTTCCTGTGTCATCGCTCAGCATCCATTCGCCCGGCACGTGGGCGCGCGCGCGGAACAGTTCGGCATGCCAGGTGGCGGTGCCCGGGGCCTGCGCATTCCAGCGCGGGGGCGGCGAGGCCGCGGCGCGGGCCCGCCAGCGCATGCGCGCCGAGGAGAGGTCGGGCTCGGCCTCGAGCCGCAC
>JBJTSG010000247.1:0-2734 GCA_046076505.1 Erythrobacter sp.
TCTCGGCCACACCGCGGGCAAGATGCGCAAGAACCGCATCCGCGTTCTGGTCGGCGACGAGGTGCTGTGCGAGCTGACGCCCTACGACCTCACCAAGGCGCGCATCACCTATCGCTTCATGCCGGGTCGCGGCGGCCCCGGCCCGCAGTAACCGCTCGCGGCCCACGTGGGCACGCTTCACCTGACATTGGCATCGGCCTCGCCGCGGCGGCGCGAACTGCTCGGGCGGCTGGCGCTTGCGCCCGACGCCGTGGTCCCGGCCAACATCGACGAGACCCCGCTCGCCGGGGAACTTCCCCGCGCCTATGCGCTGCGCATGGGCCGCGAGAAGGCGCTCGCGGTCGACGCGCCCGGCTTCGTGCTGGCGGGCGACACGGTGGTCGCGGTGGGGCGGCGCATCCTTCCCAAGACGGAGACTGCAGAGGAAGCGCGCGGCTGTCTCGAACTGATCAGCGGCCGTCGCCACCAGGTGCTCTCGAGCGTCGTGCTGCGCGCCCCAGACGGGACGCTGCGCGAGCGGCTCGACGAGACCGTGGTGTGCTTCAAGCGGCTCTGTGCCGAAGAGATCGCGGCCTATCTCACCAGCGGCGAGTGGCAGGGCAAGGCCGGCGGCTACGCGATCCAGGGTGCAGCCGAGGGACTGATCGCGTGGATCAGGGGCAGCCATTCCGGCGTGATGGGTCTGCCCCTCTACCACGCACGCGCGCTGCTCAAGGCGGCGGGGTTCCGTGTCGGCTGAGTGGCTGATCGAGGAGGGCATCGCCGAGAGGCGCGCCCTGCTGGTCGAGGGGGAGCGTGTGCTGGCCGCCAAGGTTGTCTGGCCCGGCGAACGGACCGCCGGCACACGCACCACCGGCAAGCTCACCGCCAAGTTGAAGGGCACGCGGCGCGGCGTGGCGCTGCTGGGTGACGGCAGCGAGGCGCTGGTCGATCACTTGCCCCCGCAGGTCACCGAGGGACAGAACCTCGAGCTCGTCATCACCCGCGCCGCCCTCGCCGAGCGCGGGCGTCTGAAGCGCGCGCAGGCGCGCGTCGCGGGAGCGGATGCTCCTCTACCCGTCGTTGCCCTTCCTGACGGTCAGATCGTGCGCCGCTTTCCTGCAGGGCTTTGGGAGGAGGTCTGGTAGGCCGCCTCCGCCGCCAGCCTCGACTTTCCGGGCGGCGCAATCCTCGTCAGCGTCACCCCGGCCATGACAGTCATCGACATCGACGGCGTCGGAGCCCCGCGCGAGGCCGCACTCGCCGCCGTGCCCGCCATCGCCCGCGCGCTCGCATGGTTCGACCTGGGGGGCAATATCGGCATCGACTTCCCGACCCTCGCCACCAAGGAGGACCGCCGCGTAATCGACACGGCGTTGGGCGAGGCGCTTGCCGATTGGCCGCACGAGCGCACGGCGATGAACGGCTTCGGTTTCGTCCAGCTCGTCGCGCGCCTGACGGGCCCCTCGCTGCTCCACCGATTCGCGCACCACCGCCTCGGCATGGCTGCTCGCATGGCTCTGCGGCGCGCGGAGATCGCCGCCGATGCGGGCACCGGGCGGGTGCTCGCCCTCGCCGTGCACCCTGCCTTGAAGGCCAAGCTCAAGGACGCCTGGCTTGCCGATCTCGCCCGCCGCACGGGCCGCGAGGTGCGGATCGAGACCGATCCCGCCCTTGCCATCGAGGCCGCCCATGCCCAGCTTGTCAGCCCATGACGAGCTCCTCCAAACCCTGTCCGATCTGCCGCAAGCCGCGCGTGCCCGAGCACCATCCCTTCTGCTCCGAACGCTGCCGCGACCGCGACCTCGCGCGCTGGTTCAGCGATTCCTATGCCGTCCCCGGCCCGCCCGCCGACCCGGAGGAACTGGCCCGCGAGGACTGGCGCGAGCACGATTGAAGGGCTCGCGCAAAACCCTCTTGCCAAGGCCAGCGGCCTTCGCCATAGGGCCGCTCTCATTTGCTCGCCGGGGCAGCCGAATGGCTTATTCCCGTCGCTCGCAGCGAATGCCCGGGTAGCTCAGGGGTAGAGCAGCGGATTGAAAATCCGCGTGTCGGTGGTTCAAATCCGCCCCCGGGCACCATTCGTTGGAAGAGGGAAACGCTCGATGTCCCGCCGCACCAAGCTCTACGAAGGCAAGGCCAAGATCCTCTACGAGGGTCCCGAGCCGGGCACGCTGATCCAGTATTTCAAGGATGATGCGACTGCCTTCAACGCCGAGAAGAAGGGCACGATCAACGGCAAGGGCGTGATCAACAACCGCATCAGCGAACACGTCTTCAGCCGCCTCGCCCACATCGGCATCCCCACCCACTTCATCCGCCGCCTCAACATGCGCGAGCAGCTGATCCGGCAGGTCGACATCATTCCGCTGGAAGTGGTGGTGCGCAATGTCGCGGCCGGCTCGATCAGCAAGCGCCTCGGCATCGAGGAAGGCGAGCCGCTGCCGCACACGCTGATTGAATACTACTACAAGGACGACGCGCTGGGCGATCCGCTGGTCGCCGAAGAGCACATCGCCTGCTTCAACTGGGCATCGAACGACGAGATGCACGACATCTCCTCGATGGCGATCCGCATCAACGACTTCCTGTGCGGGATGTTCGCCGCGATCGACATCCGGCTGATCGACTTCAAGCTCGAGTTCGGGCGCCTCTACGACGGCGACTACAGCCGCGTGATCCTCGCCGACGAGATCAGCCCCGACGGCTGCCGCCTGTGGGACATGGCGACGGGCGAAAAGCTCGACAAGGACCG
>JBJTSG010000248.1:0-3255 GCA_046076505.1 Erythrobacter sp.
GCGCCCCGGCCGCTTCGATCGCCAGGTCGTCGTCCCCGTGCCCGACATCGACGGGCGCGAGAAGATCCTCGGCGTGCACATGAAGAAGGTCCCGCTCGCCCCGGACGTGAACCCGCGCGTGATCGCCCGCGGCACCCCCGGCTTCTCGGGCGCGGACCTTGCAAACCTCGTCAACGAGGCCGCACTCCTTGCGGCGCGCCGCAACAAGCGCCTCGTTGTGATGCAGGAATTCGAGGACGCCAAGGACAAGGTCATGATGGGCGCCGAGCGTCGCAGCATGGTCATGACCGACGACGAGAAGCGCATGACCGCCTATCACGAGGCCGGCCACGCAATCGTCTCGGTCCACGAAGCCGCCTCCGACCCGATCCACAAGGCCACCATCATCCCGCGCGGCCGCGCGCTGGGCATGGTGATGCGCCTGCCGGAGCGCGATTCCTATTCCTACCACCGCGACAAGATGCACGCCAACCTCTCGGTCGCGATGGGCGGCCGCGTGGCGGAAGAGATCATCTTCGGTCACGACAAGGTGTCCTCGGGCGCCTCTTCCGACATCCAGTACGCGACCAACCTCGCGCGCAACATGGTGACCCAGTGGGGCATGTCGGAGAAGCTCGGGCCGCTCCAGTACGAGGAGCAGTCGGAAGGTTACCTCGGCATGGGCGCGGCGCAGCGGACCTTCCGCTCGGGCTCGACCAACGAGCTGATCGACACCGAGATCAAGAGCCTTGTCGAAGGAGCGCACAAACGCGCCACCGACATCCTCACCACCAACGAGGACCAGCTTCACCTGCTCGCCCAGGCGCTGCTCGAGTACGAGACCCTGACCGGCGAAGAGATCAAGTCGCTGCTCGAGAACGGCAAGATCGACCGTCCCGACGCGCCGCGCGGGCCGATCATCGCCAACCCGGTGCGCGGCTCGGCTATTCCCAAGGCTGGCAAGCGCTTCGGCGGCCAGACCGGCAGCGACGAGGCGCCGCAGGGGGCCTGAGGCTTCTGCAACCCCAGCACCAGAAAGGGCGTCCGGAGCGATCCGGGCGCCTTTTTGCTGTGCGCTCATCAAGAATTCAGGAAAGCGCCGAAAAAGACGTGCATCGTCAAAAAGGAGACTTCATGCGCCAGCTCCCGATGGTCTTGCTCGCCGGCCTCGCGCTTCATCTCGCCGCCCCGCTTTCGGCCGCACCCGAGGCGCCCGCACCCTCGCCGCAGATGAGCGTTGCCGCCTTCCTCGAACGGGTCGGAACGCTGGCGAAGACCGGGCCCGAATGGACGCTCAGCCCCGAGGCGAGCAAGCTGTTCGCGGCCATCAGCGAGACGGGCAAGGCCTATCGCCAGACGCTTGCCCAACGCCGCGCCGCCGGTCAGCCGGTCGAGGCGTGCCTGCCCGACACCGCCGAGATCGACAGCGACGCGCTGTTCGCGCACCTTGCGGGCTATTCGGCCGAAGCGGCCCGCCAGACCTCGATCGCCGACGCCTTCGCCGCTCTGGTGCGCGCGAAGTTCCCCTGCGGCTGATCAGGCGGGTTCGGGCTTCCTCACCGCCATTTGCGCAAGCTTGCGTTCGATCCCTTCGGACAGCCGCGTGAAGGCCCGTGCCGCGGGGGAGTTTCGCCGAAACGCCCCTTGGCAGGACAGGCCGTGTCGCAGTCTCTTCCGTCTCCGAGCCGTCAGAAAGCGCCGATCAGCAGCAGCACCTGCAGGAACAGGATCAGCACGGTCTGGGTGCAGACCAGCAGCACGCCCCACCGCCAGAAGGCCGAAAATCGGCTGAGGCCATAGGCATGGCGCAGCTGCTTGTAGAGGTGCAAGGGCGCGGCGATGATGAACAGCAGCAGGGCATAGCCGCCGCCCCCCGGAATCGTGCTGAGGATCGACATGACGATGAACAGCAGCGACATGAAGCTCAGCGAATAGGTAATGAAAATCGCGTGATCATAGGCCTTGTATTGCCGCCGCCATGCGAAGATCAGCCACAGGAAGGGCAGCGAAAGCGGGATCAGCAGCCAGCTGAACTTGTAGCCGTTCGACTGCAGCTTGTAGAGCATGAGGCTGGGGTTCTTCTTCCACTTCTTGATGATGCCCTCGTCGAGGAACGCGATCCCCGTGCCCTGGACGTCGATATCGCCGGTTTCGATCTCTACCGCGCCGCGCGGCTGGGCTTCGAGCACCTGGGTCATCCCGGTGATCTCGTTGTCGATCTCGCCCCGCCGCGGATCACCCTGAGGCAGGCTGTCGCGTTTCTTCTGGAGATCGGTGATCTGCTTCTGGATCTCGGTTTTGACGACCGAGTCGCTCTGCGTGACCCCGTCCATGAAGCCTTCGCTGAAATCGGTCGGAGCCGTAATGCCGACCATCTGGAACACCGCGAACATCGCGAAGACCGTGAACAGGAACATGGCCATCGGGCTGACGAACTTCGCCCGCTCGCCTGCGATGTAGCGGCGGGTGAGCTGGCCGGGCTTGAAGGTCAGCAGCGGCAGCGTCTCCCACAGCTTGCCGTCGAGGTGCAGCACCCCGTGCATGATGTCGTGGCCGATCTCGGCGAGGCTGCGGTGGAGGTGCGCTTTCTGGCCGCAGCCGGGGCAGAAGTTGCCCTTGAAACGGGTGCCGCAATTGGGGCAGTCGATCTGCACCGCGCCGTGTCCTGCGGCCTCTCCCGCAACCGGTTCGACCGCACGGCCGAGCAGCCCGCCTTCGACCATCGTGCCGATGCTGTCGCCCAGATCGCCCATCAACTCGCACCCCTGCGGCTTCGATTACGCCGGCTTATACGCCTTTGCCGCGAGCGGGATAGCGGCAATGTGGCCGCTTGCTCAGCGGCTCGCGAGCTTGCGCTCGATCGCGGTCCAGAGCCCGGACATGGCCCGCGCCGCCGGGGAACGCGGGGCGAAGGCGCCTACGGGCTTCCTCTCCACCGCGCATTGCTCGACCGCGCTCGCATAGGGGATCGCCGGCCACTTGGGGTTCGCCTCGCGCGCGGCGCGGTGGAGGGTGCGGCGCAGGTCGAGCATCGCCAGCACCGGGAGGATCGGGGGGTGCCCCTTGCCGCTGCCGCGCACTTCCTCGACCACCACCTCGAGCGCGCGGGAGGACAGGGGGGAGGGCGGCAGGGGAACGATCACTAGGTCGGCGGCGCGGATCACCTGCGCGGATAAGGCGTTGAGAACAGGCGGACAATCGAAGATGATCCGCTCATAGTCCTTGCCGAGGCCGCCCGCGAGGCGCGCCAGCCGCTTCTTCTTTCCGAGCCGGTCG
>JBJTSG010000249.1:0-4179 GCA_046076505.1 Erythrobacter sp.
CCGTCGACGGTCAAATCGCAGCCGGTGGTGAAACTGTCGTCGTCGGAGGCGAGGAAGACCACCGCGCGGGCGACTTCCTCGGGCTCGCCGATGCGGTTCATCGGGTGGGTGGCGGCGAAGTTGGTCTCGATGTTTTCGGGCGTATCCGCGCCGGAGAACTTGTAGCGGTTGTACATCGGCGTGCGGATCGCGCCGGGGTGGACCATGTTGACGCGGATCGGCAGGCCCCGCTCGGCGAGGTCGAGCGCCACGGATTGGGTCAGGCCCCTGAGGCCGGTCTTCGAGGCCGAGTAGGCCGCGACGAAGGCTGCCGGGCGCAGCGCGATCATAGAGCCGATGTTGACGATGGCGCAGGGCTCGCCGCTCGCTTCCATCGCCGGGATGGCGGCGCGCATCCCGTAGAAGGGGCCGTGGAGGTTGATGTCGATGGTGCGCTCCCACACATCGAGCGCGCCTTCGGGAACATTGCCGGGCTCGGAGATGCCGGCGATGTTGCACAGCACGGTGAGCTTGCCGAAGCGCGAGAGGGTGGCGGCGACGGCGGCCTCCCACTGCGGCAGCTGGCGCACATCGAGGTGGGTCGCGGCGGCGCGATCACCCAGTTCGGCGGCGAGTTCCTGAGCTTTTTCCAGCTGCACATCGCCGAGCATCACGCTGCCGCCCTCGGCCACGATCAGCCGCGCGACCGCTGCGCCGATCCCTTCCGCGCCGCCCGAGACGAGCGCGACCTTGCCCTTCATCCGGCTCATTCGCGCTCCAGGATCGCGACGCCTGACAGACCGGGCGCGCCATAGACGTGGGAGTAGCCGAAGCGCGGACCCTTGCCATTTGGGCCCGGCACCTGCCGCTCACCCGCGCGGCCGCGCAGCTGGGTGACGTTCTCGTAGACCTGCCGCAGGCCCGAAGCGCCGATGGGTTCGCCGCAGGCGAGGCACCCGCCGTCTGTGTTCACCGGCAGCTTCCCGCCCCCGATCTCGGTCCAGCCATTGGCGAGCCATTCTTCCTGCTCGCCATCCTTGCAGAAGCCGTTTTCGGCCATGTGCATGATCTCGGCGCCGCTCTCGGTGTCCTGAAGCTGGGCGACCGAGATGTCCTCCGGCCCGATCCCGGCCTTCTCGAACGCCGCCTTGGAGGCGAGGACGGTGGGCTTACCGCCTTCCTCGATGCTGATGCCGGCCTGGAACACCTCGAAGGAGTTGGGCGGGCGGGTCTTGACCGCCACCGCGCGGATCTTCACCCCGTCCGCGCCCAGTTCCTTCATCTTCTTTTCCGAAGCGAGGATCAGCGCCACCGCGCCCTCGGCAGGAGAGCAGAACATATACTTCGTGAGCGGATCATTGATCATCGGCGCGTTCATGATCGTGTCGAGATCGACCGGGCTGCGCCGCCACGCATGGGGGGTGATCGTGCCGTTGCGGAAGGCCTTTTCCGCCACCCGGCCCAGCGTCGTGCGGCTGATCCCGTGCAGCTGCATATAACGCTGGATCTTGAGCGCGAAGAACTGCGTCGTCAGCATCATGCCCGTCTGGCCATACCATTCGGGGAGGCCATAGTCCGAAGGCTTGGCGTTGAACGCGCCGCGCGGGTGCTTGTCGAAGCCCACGGCAAGCGCGAGGTCATACATCCCGCTCGCGATGGCCTGCTGCGAGGCGGCAAGCGCGCTGCCCCCTGTCGCGCAGCCATTGGCGACGTTGGTGAAGGGCAGGCTCGTCAGCCCCAGCTCGTTGACCATGATGTCGGCATTGCCCGCTGCCGCGCTGCCGCCATAGGCGCATTCGATATCGGGCCATTCGAGCCCCGCATCCTTCAGCGCCTCGCGCACGGCATAGACGCCCTGTTCGCGGCCCGAGCGGCTGTCGGTGCGGCCGAAGGGATGGATCCCTGCGCCGATGATGTAGACGTTCTCGCTCATGCGGCCTCACTCCTGGCTTGGGCGGCGGGACGGAAGGCGAAGGTGTCGTAGCGTGCGTTGAACGGCACGATGCAGAACTCGAGCTCCATGCCGAGGTGCAGGTCTTCGAGCCGCGCATCGACGATGCGGCTTTCGACGATCACTTCGCCGGGCAGCTCGACATAGCCGAGGAGATAGGGCCGGAAGTCGGGCGGTCCTTCGCCGGGGCCGGAGCCGGGGCCTTCATAGGGCTCCTTGGGGAGGAAGCCCTGCTCCGTCCACGACCACAGCTTGCCGCGGCGCGAGAGCTTATAGGGCTCGACGCCCTCCGCGGCGTCGCCCACGGGCATCGGGAAGACGATCTGCCCCGAAGGCAGGCGGCCGCCCATCAGGTGCGGCTCGGCGCCGTCGCTCCACAGGTTCGGGTCGATCTTCTCGCCCATCGTTCCGGTCCCTCCCAAGTGCGTCCGTCAGGCCGCCAGCGCATATTCCGCGAGCACGGTGTCGACGTCGCCGAACAGGCGGGCGAGCACCATCACGCGCTTCATCGCGTGGCCGATGGCGAGTTCGTCGGTGATCCCCATGCCGCCGTGCATCTGCACCGCCTCGCGGGCGATGGCATCGACGTTCTCGCCGACATAGGCCTTGGCGCCGGCGGCGGCGCGCTGCCAATTGGCGGTGTCGCCGCGGTCGGTGAGCGCTGCGCGGTAGAGCATGGACTTGGCCTGTTCGGACCGGGCGTAGCAGTCGACGAGCCGGTGCTGCAGAGCCTGGAAGCTGCCGATCGCGACGCCGAACTGCTCGCGCTCCTTCACGTAGGCGAGCGTGTCGGCGAGCAGGCGCTGGCCGAGGCCGACCATCTCGGCGGCGGCATAGAGGCGCAGCTCCGCGGCGATGGCGGCGAGCCCTTCGGCATCGAGCGACAGCTTCGCCGAAGCCGGCGTGCGGGTGAGCCTGATCTCGCCCGCGATGCTGCCGTCGGCGAGGCGATAGGCGCGCACCTCCAGCCCTGCGGCATCGCGGGGTACGAGGAAGCAGGCGGTCTCGCCGCCGAGGTCCGCGGTGACGATGAACAGGTCGGCGAGCAGCGCCCCCATCACCATCGTCTTCTCGCCGCTGAGGACATAGCCGTCGGCACCCTCGTCCGCTTTCATGCCCTTCGCCTTGAGGCTGTAGCGCTGGCCGCGCTCGGTCCAGGCGAGGGTGGCGACGGTGGCGCCGGACAGGACTCCCTCGAGCACCGCGTCCGCACCACCGCGTTCGAGAAGCAGGGCGGGCAGGATGCCGAGTTCGAGCAGCGGGTCGGGCGCGTTGGCCTTGCCGATCGCCTCGGCAATCAGCGCAAGGTCAACCGCCGAGCCGCCCATGCCGCCCGCCGCCTCGCTCGCGGCGAGCGCAATGAGGCCCATCTCGGCGAGGCTCTGCCACCGCGTACGGTCATAGCCGGTGGGCGAAAGGCGCAGCCGGCGGCGCGCCTCGACGTCGATTGGCGCGGCGAAGCGCTCGACCGAGGTCACGAACATCTGCTGTTCTTCGGAAAGGTCGAAGTTCATGCGCGTCAGGCTTTCCGGGTGAAGGTGATCGGCAGGTGGGTGACACCGCGCAGCAGGATGTTGGGAAGGATGCGGATTTCGCTCTCGTCCTTGACGGCGAAGTTATCGAGCCGCTCGAGCAGCTCGTCGAAGGCGACCACCATCTCCTTGCGGCTGAGCATGTTGCCCACGCACATGTGCGGGCCCTTGCCGAAGGAGAGATGGGTGCGCGCATTGGCGCGTTCGATGTCGAACCTGTCGGGATCGGGGAACTTCTTCGGATCGCGGTTGGCCGCGGCATAGCGCAGCTGCACCACGCTGCCGGCCGGGATGGTGTGGCCGCCTAGTTCCGTCTCCTGCTTGACGATCCGCCACATCCCCGCGGTCGGCGTCTCGTAGCGCAGCGCTTCCTCGACGAGGTTGGTGAGCACCTTGGGATCGCGCCCGCCGGCGGCGGCCTTGGCCTTTTCCATCTGGTCCGGGTTGCGGATCAGCTGGAGGAGCCCGCCTGCCAGCGTCGAGGTGGTGGTCTCGTTCCCGGCCACCATGAACTGCTGCATCAGCGACATGATCTCGGGGTCGGTGAGCGGGGTTTCCCCTTCCACCCGCGCCTCGACGAGATCGGTGAGCAGGTCATTGCCGCCGTTCGCCTTGCGGTCGTCGATCAGGCCCTTGATGTAGTGCTGGAACTCGACCAGCGAGCGGGCGCATTCGAGCTTGCGCTGGTGATCGACCATCTGGCTGAAACGGTCGACC
>JBJTSG010000250.1:0-20153 GCA_046076505.1 Erythrobacter sp.
CGGCGGATATCCTCGCGCCGATGACCGAGCCCGCGCCCCCGCCCGCCCGCTTCAAGGTGGCGAGCTACAACATCCACAAGGGAGTCGGCACCGACCGCCGCCGGGATCCTGCGCGGATCCTCAACGTGCTGAACGAGGTCGGCGCGGACATCGTCTGCCTGCAGGAAGCGGACTTGAGGTTCGGCACCCGGGCCAGCGTGCTGCCGCGCTTCCTTATCGAGGGGCACACCGATTACGTCCCCGTGCCGCTCGACGTGCAGGCGGATTCGATCGGCTGGCACGGCAATGCGATTCTCGCCCGGCGCGGGCTCGCGGTCGAAAGCCACGACATCCTGCACATCCCCTGTCTCGAGCCGCGCGGCGTGGTCACGGCGCGGATCGCCGTGGCGGGAACGACGGTCAGCGTCTTTGGCATGCACCTCGATCTCTCCGGCCTGTGGCGGGTGCGGCAGGCGCGCACGATTGCGGCGCTGGCCGAGGCGGCGCGCGCGTCCGGCCCGGTTGTCCTCATGGGCGACATCAACGAGTGGCGCACGCAGGCGGGGTGCTTCCGCGAGTTCGCCCGGCACTTCGCCGTGCTCGCGCCCGGCCCCAGCTTCCCGAGCGGTCGCCCGCTGGGAAAGCTCGACCGGATCATCCATTGCGAGCGGCTCGGCATTGCCGATTGCGGGGTGCACCGCAGCGCTCTGGCGACGGTTGCCTCGGATCACCTTCCGGTCTGGGCGGAATTCACGCTGGGGTAATCCGCGCTGCGCGAACATGCCCGGGAACAAGTGGAGGAGACGCGCGGTGATGGGACGAATGGCAACCGCTGCCTTGCTGACGGGCGTGCTGATCGCGGCTACGCCGGGCGCGGCGCAGACCGCCGAGGTGGTGGTCACGCCAACCCCGAGCCCGCAGGCGCCCGACTTCCCCGCCACGGACCGCGCCATCCGGGCCCAGAGGCATCTCGAGGCGCTGATCGCGGGGAGGCTCTCGACCAGCGACCTGTCACCGCAGCAGCTGCAGGACGTCATCGACTTCGACCGCATGGTGCGCGGGCGCATCGCGGACCGCGACACCCGTTCCTTCTCGCAGCGCTGCGTCGACGAGGAGGTGCGCCGCAACAACGGCAACCCCTCGCGCCTCGCCTGGGAGGTGATCCGCCTCAAGTGCCGGTGAGGCGAGAGGGGGGATAGTTTCCCCGGCACCCTTGCCCCGCCGCGCGCCATCGGGAATCCCTCAGACATGGCGATTCTCTCCGACAAATGGATCCGCACCCAGGCGCTCGAGCATGGCATGATCGAGCCCTTCGTCGAGGCGCAGCGGCGCGACGGGGTGATCTCCTATGGCCTCTCGTCCTACGGCTATGACGCCCGGGTCGCGCCCGAATTCAAGATCTTCACCAATGTCGATTCCGCGGTGGTCGATCCCAAGGACTTCGCGGCGAACAGTTTCGTCGACCGCGAGACCGACGTATGCGTGATCCCGCCCAACTCCTTCGCGCTCGCCCGAACGGTCGAGTATTTCCGCGTGCCCGAGGACGTGCTGGTGATCTGCCTCGGCAAGAGCACCTATGCGCGCTGCGGGATCATCGTGAACGTCACCCCGCTCGAGCCGGGCTGGGAAGGGCACGTCACGCTCGAGTTCTCGAACACCACCCCGCTCCCGGCGAAGATCTACGCCAACGAGGGCGCGTGCCAGTTCCTGTTCCTCAAGGGCAACGAGCGCTGCGAGGTCAGCTACAAGGACCGCGCGGGCAAATACATGGGCCAGCGCGGGGTGACTTTGCCGCGGCTCTAGGGCAGCGCCCTTTCTCCGCCCGGTTCGCCCTGAGCTTGTCGGAAGCGAAGCTGACGCGCAGCGTCAACGGCTGCACTTCTTCTTTCCGCTTGGCGCGGAGGAGATACAGTGCTTCGACAAGCTCGGCACGAACGGAGAATAGGGACCTGACATGAGCACCCGCGAATTCGACATCATCGTCTTTGGCGCGACCGGCTATACCGGGCGCCTGGTGGCGGAGTATCTGGCGCAGCACTACGGCAGCCGCGAGGACGGGCCGAAGTGGGCGATGGCCGGGCGCAGCCTTGCGAAGCTCGAGGAAGTCCGCGACCTGATTGGCGCGCCGGCATCCACCCCGCTGGTGGTCGCCGATGCCGATGACGAGGCCGATCTCGAAGCCATGTGCCTGCGGACGAAGGTCGTCCTCACCACCGTCGGCCCCTACCAGCTCTATGGCGACAAGCTGGTTGCCGCCTGCGTCAAGACCGGCACTGACTATGCGGACCTGTGCGGCGAGCCTGCCTGGATGGCGCAGAAGATTGCCGAGCACCAGGCCGCCGCCGAAGCCTCGGGCGCGCGCATCTGCTTCTCCTCGGGCTTCGATTCCATCCCCTTCGATCTCGGCGTGATGATGACCCAGAAGGCCTGCGTCGAGCGCTTCGGCAGGCCCGCCCCGCGCATCCGTGGCCGGGTGCGCGCCATGCAGGGCACCTTCTCGGGCGGCACCGCGGCGAGCCTCGGAGCGACGATGAAGGCGGCGGCGAAGGACGTTTCGCTGGTGGGCGTGCTGCGCAATCCTTTCGCACTCACCCCCGGCTTCGAGGGGCCGGACCAGCCCTCGGGCATGATTCCGAGCTACGAGGACGACCTCGGCAAATGGTCCGCGCCCTTCGTCATGGCGCCGATCAACACCAAGAACGTCCACCGCACCAACTTCCTGCTCGGCCACCCCTACGGGACCGATTTCCGCTATGACGAGATGATGCTGACGAGCCCTGGCGAAGCGGGGAAGGCGGCGGCCAACGCGGCGCTCGAGTTCATGAAGAATCCTTTCGGCGCCAAGCCCCCCAAGCCCGGCGAGGGGCCGACCAAGGAGGAGCGCGACAACGGCTTCTACGACGTTTTCTTCGTCGCCGACATGGACGACGGGCAGCGCCTTCAGTTCGGGGTCAAGGGTCGCTACGATCCGGGCTACGGCTCGACCAGCCGGATGCTCTCGGAGACCGGCATCGCGCTCCTGTCCTGCACCAGGCCGGGCGGGATCGGCACCCCGGGCGCGTTCCTCGGCGAGGACCTCGTCAAGCGGCTCGAGGAGCATGCCGAGCTGACCTTCGCGATCGAGGCGTAGGAACGCGTAGCGCCCGCCGCCGGGGAACAGGCGGCGGGTTCGCGGGTTGGGAGGAGCGAGGGGCGTCGCTGTGACGAAAGGCTCCGCCGTGTCCCTTCCCGAAATCCAGGTCCTGCTTGCGGTGCTGAGCGGCGGGGCGATCCTGTCGGCCGCCTGGCTCGTGCTCCACGCGCGCGACGTGGCGCTGCTGCTGCGTCCTGCCTTCCCGGGGATCGTGCCGGGGAAAGGGCGGCGGCTGGCGCGCTTCGACGCGGTGTGCGCCGCGATCACCCTGCTCGGCTTCAGCCTTGCCGGCGAGGTGCTGGTGATCGCCCGCGCCACGTCGGCCTGAAACGCGAAAGGGGCAACCAGCGACTCGCCGACCGCCCCTCCTGCGACCCTGTTGGGCGCCGGCCCCTCGTCAGAAGCTCAGGCGCACGCTCGCGCGGAAGTTGCGCCCGATGAGCGGCACGAAGTCCTTGGTGAAGCTCGCGTGGCGGCGACCGTTTACGTCGAAGATATTGTCGGCCGCGACCTGCACGGTGACATTGCGGTTGTCCTTTAGCGGACGCCACGCGACCAGCGCGTTGACCAGCGCGAAGCTGTCGGTCGGCGTCTCGAAGGTCGTCACGCGGTCCTGTTCGGCAAACCACTGCACCTCGCCGCGCACGTCGAAGGCGTTGGTCTGCGCCTCGAGCGCGCCGAGCAGGCTCAGCGGCGGGATACGCGGAACGGCGGTGCCGTCGGCCAGCTCGGCCTCGACATAGGAGGCGCGCAGGTCGCTCAGCAGTCGGAAGCTGCCGGTATCGACCAGCGGGTAGCTGAGTTCCGCCTCGACGCCCCAGAAGTCGGCGTTCTGCTGGAGGTACTGGAAGACCGGCAGGTCGTCCTCCTCCGCGCCGGTTTTCTCGAGGAAGATGTAATTGTCGAACCACTGGCGATAGGAGGTGAGGTTGAAGGTGCCGGCGCCGATGCTGCCGCGGGCATAGGCCTCAAGGCCCCACGCGCGTTCGGTGCGCAGGTTCGCATCGCCGATCTCGAAGGCCTGCGTGGCGATGTGCGGGCCGTCGGCGAAGAGTTCCTCCGCGCTCGGCGCACGCGCGACACGCGAGCCGTTGATGCCGAGGCGCACGCCCTCGATGCCCTCGTAGACGAGGCCGAGCGCACCCGAGAAGGTGTCGAAGTTGCGCTCGATGCCGAGCGTTTGGGCCTTGACCTTGGTGAACTCGCCGCGCGCGGCGGCCTCGATCTGGAATGGGCCGGTGCCGTATTCCTGCAAGGTGAAGATCGCGATCTGGTCGTTGAGGTTGGGCGGGATGTAGGCTTCGTCGCCCACCGCAATGAAGTCGCGGTGCTGGTACTGGACGCCGGTCGAGCCGCGCAGCTTGCCTTGCGTGTTCTGAACGAGTTCGGCACGCGCCTCGAGGCTCTTGCTGTCGAACACCGTGCCGACCTCGCCGCCCTCGAACTCGGTGTGGGTGTAGTCGGAATAGCCCGCGCGCAGCTTCAGCCGCTCGAAAGCGCCTTCGCCAAGATAGACGTCGCCCTTGAAGTCGGCGCGGAACTGCTTGAGGCCGATGCTGACGTCGGCTTCTTCCTCCTTGGGTGCGCCGGGCACCTCGGCGCCATGGTCATGCTCCAGACCAGGGCGCTTGATCACGCCGTAACTGGTGTCGTACCAGCCGAGCGAGGCGCCGAAGGTGCTCTCGCCGAGGACAAGGCCGAGGCCGGCGTTGATCGTCCAGCTCTCGACGTCGCTGTTGGGGATGAAGCCGCGCTGGGCTGCGGCTTCGCGGTACTCGTTGGCCTCGTCGCGC
Source organism: Erythrobacter sp. (assembly GCA_046076505.1). Classification (GTDB taxonomy): domain Bacteria; phylum Pseudomonadota; class Alphaproteobacteria; order Sphingomonadales; family Sphingomonadaceae; genus Erythrobacter. The sequence goes on from JBJTSG010000250.1 coordinate 4,906, forward strand.
TCGCCCTTGGCGTCCTTCTCGGCCGCTTCTGCGAGCAGCTCGCCGCGCAGGCCGGGCGCGAGCTGGAACCCGCCGATCTCGGCATTCCCGGTCCGGCGGTAGGAGCCGTCGACGTGGAAGACGAGGTTGTTGGTCAGCCCCACGTCGAGCGAGGCCGCACCCGAGCGCAGGTTTGTGGCGGTGTCGAAGGCGCTGAAGGCGTCGAGGTGGAAGGCTTCCTCGGGCACGCGGGTCGGGATGCGCTTGTCGATGACGTTGACCGCGCCGCCGATCGCCTGGCTGCCGTAGAGCAGCACCGCGGGGCCGCGCAGCACTTCGATGCGCTCGACGGTGATGGGCTCGATGGTGGTGGCGTGATCGACCGAGGTGTTCGAGACGTCCGAGGTGCCGATCCCATCGACCAGCACGCGCACGCGCTCGCCCTGCTGGCCGCGCAGGACGGGACGCGAGGAACCCGGCGCGAAGCTCGTCGCCGAGACGCCGGGAATCTTGGTGAGGAGGTCGCCGATCTGGCCGGTGACGGCATTGCGCTGCACGTCCTTGATGTCGACCACCGCGGTGCCGGCGAGCAGGTCGAGCTCCTTGAGGCCGTTGGCGCTGACGATGATGTTGCCGATCGGCTGGTCATCATTGTTGTGGAGGTCGTCCTCGACGCGCGGCTGGGCGGAGGTGCCGCTCGCGGGTGCGGGCGATGCGGTCTGGGCCTGCGCCGAGGTGGCGGTCAGGCCGGCGGTGATCGCCGCGGCAAGGGCGAGGCGCGAGGAGGCAAGGCGGATCGTCGTGAAGTTCATCGGGGGAGGTCCGTTATGTGAATGTAATAACGTATCCTTCGCCTAGCGCGACAGTCGTCGAATGCAAGCCGAAATTTGCCGAGGCGCTGGACGAATTCGACGAACCGCAAGGCGATTCACCGGCGCGCGGCATCGCTGCGGCGCGTGGCCGAAGCCCTTGTCGATGGTCGTGGAAAACTGGAGCGGGCGAAGGGATTCGAACCCTCGACCCCAACCTTGGCAAGGTTGTGCTCTACCCCTGAGCTACGCCCGCTCACTGGCGCTGACGGGAACCGCATGAGCCGCGTTCCTGCCGGAGAGGCGGCGCGATTAGCAGCGCCTCCCGGACCCTGCAAGAGCAAAATTGCAGGTGATGGGGGCTTGATCGAATGGGACTGAAAGGCCAGCACATCCGGGCGCTTCACATCCTCGCGAAACGCCCCACATTGGGGCGGGATCGACGCGCGAGGCGCGAGACGCACAGCAGGAGCAGATATCTTGGCCAGCATGGGACTGAGCATCGACGAACAGAAGGCCGTGGAGCGCTTTCGCAAGACGGTGGTGGAGCCCTCGCAGGGCAAGCTCGTGATGCTCGACTTCTGGGCCGAGTGGTGCGGCCCCTGCAAAGCGCTCACCCCGGTGCTCGAGAAGGTCGCGGCCGAGTATGCCGGGAAGGGTGTGCTGCTCGCCAAGATCAATGTGGACGAGGAACAGTTCATCGCCGCGCAGTTCCAGGTCCGCTCGATCCCGACGGTCTATGCGATCTTCCAGGGTCAGCCGGTCGCCGACCTCACCAATGCCCGCAGCGAATCGCAGCTGAAGGCGGTGCTCGATCAGCTGCTTGCCCAATTGCCGATCGAGGCGGGCGGCGGCGATGGTGCCGCGCCGCAAGGTCCCTCGGCGGAAGAGCTCGCGCAGTTCGTGAAAATGGGCGAGGAGGCGCTCGCCGCCGGCGACGCCCAGCGCGCCGCGAGCATTTTCGCCCAGATCACCGAGTTCGCCGAAGGCAACGCGCCCGCCCATGCGGGCCTGGTGCGTGCGCTCGTGCAGCTCGGCGAGGTGGAGCAGGCGCGGCAGGTGATGGAGGTGATCGACAGCGACCCGCGGCTCGCCGCCGACCCGGCGATCGCGCCAGCGCGGAGCGCGTTGGAGCTTGCCGCCACCCGTGTCGATGAAGGCGAACTGGCTGTGCTGCGTGCCGCCGCCGAGGCGGCGCCGGCGGACATGGAAGCGCAGTTCGCCTATGCCGAGGCCGCCTTCGCTGCCGGCGAACGTGATGCGGCGGCGGACACGCTGCTTGCGATGATCACCGCCGACCGAGAATGGAACGAGGGCGCCGCCCGGGCGAAGCTGCTCAAGATCTTCGAGGCCACCGGGCTCGAGGATGAATGGGTCGTCGGCGTCCGCCGCCGCCTGTCCCGCGTCTTGTTCGGATGAGCCGCAACATCGTGTCCCGCCGCCTTTCCATCTTCCCGCTGACCGGCGCGGTGCTGTTTCCCGGCATGCAGCTGCCGCTCCACATCTTCGAGCCGCGCTATCGCGCGCTGGTCGGCGACGCGCTGATCCGCGATCGCCAGATCGCGATGATCCAGCCACAGCGCCCGATCGAGGGCGCGCCGCTCTACCGGGTCGGCTGCGTCGGGCGGATCGGCGAGATCCAGGCGATGGACGACGGGCGCTACAACCTGATCCTCGAAGGCACGGCGCGCTTCAAGCTGGTGCGCGAGCTCGATGTCACTACCGCCTTCCGCCAGATCGAGGCGGAGATCTGGGACGAGGACGAGGACGAGACCCTGACCCACGCCCAGCGTGGCGGGTTCGAGCGCGAGGCGCGGCATTTCGCGGATTCGCAGGGCTACAGCGTCGACTGGGATTCGGTCGGGCGGCTCGACGATCGCTCACTGATCAACGGTGTCTCGCAGATCGCGCCCTTCGATCCGGCCAGCAAGCAGGCGCTCCTCGAAGCCCGGACCCTGGCGGAACGCTGCGAACTGCTCGTCCAGCTGATGCAGTTCTACGGCCGCCACGACGGCGGCGAGGAAATCGTCACGCTCCAATAGGCTCGGGGCCGGGCGCAGGGCTCGCGGCTGGCGGGACCCCGGCGCCGCACAGCGCCTCGCCGAGCCCGCGGGGGTCGATCGGTTTGGTCAGCATCGGGGCGAAGAGGTCGGGCGCGATTTGCAGAGCTGGCTCGGCGTAGCCGGTGCAGTAGACGAACGGGATGTTGCGCTCGCGCAAGGCCGCGGCGACGGGGGCACTGCCGGTCCCGGCAAGATTGACATCGAGGATCGCGAGATCGGGCGGGTTCTGCCGCACAAGGTCGAGCGCGGCCGGAACCGTGCTGGCCGGGCCGACGACGGTGCAGCCGAGCTCGCGCAACGTATCCATCAGGGTCAGCGCGAGGAGCGCCTCGTCCTCGAGGATCAGGACCCGCTTGCCTTCGAGCGTCGCCGCGGGTTCGGCCGCGGGGCGCGGCTCGGCCTGGCGGCTCTCCGCCGCGAGCGTCGCCCTGTCGTCGCGAGCATTGCCGGCGAGCGGGAATGAGATGCGGGCAGCAAGACCGGTCGGGGCCCAGTCGAGCGCGAATACCCCGCCGAGCTGGTGCTCGATCGCGCCGCGCATCGCGGTCGAGCCGAAGCCCGCCCGCGCGGGCGTCGCGACCGCCGGACCGCCGGTCTCCCGCCAGTTGAGCACGAGCTGGCTGTCTTCGGCTTCCTCGCTCACTTCCCAGTCGACGGCGAGTTGCCCCTCTTCCGCCGAGAGCGCGCCGTGCATCGCCGCGTTGATGGCGAGTTCGTGCATCGCCATGGCGAGCGCCTGCGCGGCGTTGGGCTCGAGCAGCAACGGCGGGCCAGTGAGGTTGATGCGATCGGATCCCGGGCGGCCGAAAGGCGCGATCTCCTCGCGTAGCAGGGTGGCGATGTTCACTCCCTGCCAGCGGTTCGCCGCGAGCAGCGTGTGCGCCCGCGCCAGCGCTTCGATCCGGCCGCTCACCGCCGTCTTGAACGCAGCCACGTCGTCGACCTTGGTGAGCCGCACCAGCGACAGCACAACCCCGAGGAGGTTCTTGGCGCGGTGATCCACTTCGTCGGCGAGGAAGCGCAGCCGCTCCTCCGCCTTGCGGCGGTCGGTCACGTCGAGCGAGATGCCCATGAGGCCCTGCGGCTCGCCCACCGCATCGAAGAACGGCGCCTTGACGGCGAGCCAGTACGACATCTCGCCGTTGGGGAGCAGGAGGGGCTCCTCGATCTGCCGGGTCTCGCCGCCGACGATGATCGCCCGGTCGTTGGCCATGATGGCGCGCGCCTGGTCCTTGTCGATCAGCAGCTCCAGGTCGGTCCTGCCAAGGAAGTTTTCCTGCGCATGGCCGATCGCCGTCGCGAAGATCGGATTGCCGAGCAGGTAGCGACCCTCGAGGTCCTTGGCGAAGGCGGCGCCGGGGAGGCTGTCGAAGAACGTCTTGAGCAGCGCATTGGCCTGGTCGCGCTCCTCCTCGACGGTGCGGATCGGCGTCGCGTCGAAGTTGATGCCGAGCAGCCGGGTCGGCCGCCCCTGCGCGTCGCGGAACAGTTCGGCGCGGCCCGCGAGCCAGATCGTCGTCCCGTCGTCGCGGTTGAAGCGGAAGTCGATGTTGAGCCGGTTCAGACCGCGCCTCGCATCCTCGAAGCATCGCGTTGCACGTTCCCGGTCGGCCTCGACAATGCGCGCCATGAACGCCTCTATCGAGGGCTCCCGCTCGGGGCCGATGCCGGTCAGCTCGCGGAACGTCGGCGACCACCACACCTCGCCGGTTCTGAGATTGAGGTCCCAGATCCCGATGCGACCGACCGTCTGCGAGAGGTTGAGCCGCGCCTCGCTCCTGCGCAGGCGATACTGCGTCTTTCGCAGATGATGCGCGACGAGTATGTTCACGGCGTTGCTCAGGAGAAAAAGCGCGAAGCTGATCGCGCCCGAACCCGTTATGCCGAAATCGCCCTGCGGCTTGATCCACAGATAGGAGGCTGCCGCGCTGGCGATGAGCAGCGACAGCACGCCTGCGCGAATGCCGCCCAGCAAGGTGCAGACCAGGATCACCGGGTAGAAGAGGGCGAAAGGCACGATGCCCGAGCCGAACAGGTCCAGCCAGCGCCGGATCAGGACCACGCCGACGGTCAGGACGATCGTCGCGCCATACACCAACCACGCAGGACGACGGCTGAACAGGCCGGCTGGCTGGGTAATGCCGGCGTAGCTTTGCTGGTCCAGTTGGCCCGCTCCGTGATTTCCTAGAGGGTCCTCCTCCGGCGGCGGAGGCGGGGCCCCGTACCCGGAAGGCGCTGAGCTGTTGTTCAAGACATCCTCTCATCAAGCCGCGAGCGGTCAGGAATGAGGTAAACCCCGTTTGCGATCACGCCCCCTGTCGCAGGGCACACCATTTGGTAAATTGAAGCATGACTCCCTAATCTATGTTGCTGACGTCAATCATCTCGTCGCAGGCGTTGCATTCGCGCCGGTCTTAAGCCTTTTGATCCGTCTCGAACTGGCGCTCCGCTCGCCGCGGTTGCCAAGCAGCCGCTCGCCGCCGACGACGCGCGCCTTGCGACCCGCATCATCGCTTCGGGCTTTGCCGCGGGTGCCGAGGACGGCATCGCGCCTGCAGCCTGAACCGGGAAAGCCTGTGCAGAAGGCCCGCTGCGGGCCGAGATCCGATTGCAAGGGAGCAGGCAACGCGATAGCGTGAGCCGACATCGGCATTCAGGGGGCCGTGAATGGATCTATCGGGTCGCGACGAGCAGGTCACGAGTTGCGAGGATTCGGGCGGGGTGCCCGTGCCATTGCCGGCCGGAGGGTCAGGCGATGCGCCGTCCCGATCGATCGGCACCCGCACCAGCGCCGCGACCGCCAGTGCGCTCGCTGTCGCCGTCGCCGCCTGCGGGGGTGGAGGCGGCGGGGGTGGCAGCACCGGTGGCGGAACCGGCGGCGGCACCGGCACGCCGGTCGCCACCGTGCGCAGGCCCCAATCCGATGCCGAGGCCGCGCGCTTCCTGCTCCAGGCCTCGCTCTCCGCATCGACAGCCGCCATCGCCGAGGTGCGCAGCGAGGGCTACCTCCCCTGGCTCGACCGCCAGATGAGTACCGCGAATGATCAGAGCGGGCGCGAATTCCTCGCCGCGCGCGGCTACGACAAGGTCGACGCGAACCGCTACTACGACGGGTCGGTGACCGGCGACTACATGATCTGGTCGCAGCTGCTGTCGGGCGGCAATCCGGTGCGCAAACGCATCGCCTTTGCGCTCTCGGAGTTTTTCGTCGTCGGGCTTGGCGGCATCGCGATGACGTGGCGCGGCCCCGCGATCGCCGAATACTGGGACATCCTCAATCGCAACGCCTTCGGCAACTATCGCGACCTGCTCCAGGACATCACCTTGAACCCGGCGATGGGCGTGTTCCTCAACACCCGCGGCAACCGCCGCGCCGACACCTCGGGCCGCGTCCCGGACGAGAACTACGCCCGCGAGGTCATGCAGCTGTTCTCGATCGGACTGTTCGAGCTGAACCAGGATGGCACCCAGCGCCTGTCCAACGGCAACCCGATCGAGACCTACTCCTCCGCCGATGTCACCGGCCTTGCGCGGGTGTTCACCGGCTTCGACTTCGACTTTTCCGGCCTCACGACCACGCCCGACACCGCCGGGACGCGGCAGATTCCCGATCCGGAGTATGCCCGCCGCCCGCTCACCGCCGATCCCGCGCGCTGGGCGCCGGCCCGAACGACGGGCTTCCACGAGACCGGGGCCAAGACCTTCCTCGGCCTGACCATACCCGCCGGCACCAGCGCCAACGACAGCCTGCGGGCAGCGCTCGACCAGCTTTTCAACCACCCCAACGTCGGGCCGTTCTTCGGCAGGCAGATGATCCAGCGGCTGGTGACGAGCAACCCTTCGCCGGCTTACGTCAGCCGCGTCGCGGCGGTGTTCGCCAACAACGGCAGTGGGCGCCGCGGCGACCTGAGGGCGGTGTTCAAGGCGATCCTCACCGACGAGGAGGCGCTTGATCAGGCGAACATCGCCAATGCCAACTTTGGCAAGCTGCGCGAGCCGGTGCTGCGCATCGCCCAGCTGGCACGTACCTTCGGCGCACGTTCGAACAGCGGCAACTGGCTGGTCGGCGACCTGTCCGACCCTGCGAGCGCGCTCGGCCAGAGCCCTCTGCGCAGCCCGTCGGTGTTCAACTTTTTCCGTCCCGGCTACTTTCCGGCGAACACCGAGATCGCCAACCGCAACCTGCTCGCGCCCGAGTTCCAGCTCGTCAACGAGACCTCGGTCGCGGGCTACGTGAACTTCATCGAGCGCGCCGTGCAGGGGCAGCGCGCGCCCGTCGCCGACCTCGTGCTCGACTATTCGGCCGAGATCGCGATCGCGCAGGATTCGGCAGCGTTGCTCGACCGGCTCGACCTACTGCTCACCGGACGCCAGCTCAGCCAGACGACCCGGGACCTGATCCGCGGGGCGATGGACGACGTGGCGATCACGCCGAATTCGACCAACGCGGAGCGCCTGCGGCGGGTGCAGATCGGGGTCGCGCTGATCATGGCATCGACCGACTACCTCATCCAGAAATAGGCCGGCGGGGCAAGACAGGGGCGCACAGGGGCATGTTCATCGGCAAGAGCAACGAGATTGCAGGGCGCGCCTTCCTCCAGCGATCGGCCCAGCTGGCGATGATGGGGGCGGCCTCGTCCTATGCGCTTGATCTGGCAGGGCTCGCCGAGGCGGCGGCCTTCAGCAATGCGGGCGGCTACAAGGCCTTGGTGTGCGTGTTCCTCTACGGCGGCAATGACCACGCGAACACGCTGATTCCCTTCGATGCCGCCAACTACGCCCGCTACCAGGCGATCCGCGGCACTGCTGGATCGGAGGCGGCGAACGGCATCGCGCTCGCCCGCTCGTCGCTGGCGAACACGGTGCTCACCCCGCCGCAGGGCCAGACGCTGACGGACAACATCACCTACGCGCTCGCGCCGACGATGCCGCGACTGAAGGCGCTCTACGACCAGGGCGTGATGGCGCCGCTGCTCAATGTGGGTCCGCTGATCGTACCGCTGACCCGGGCGCAATACGATGCCGGCGTCCTGCCGCGCCCGGCCAAGCTGTTCTCGCACAACGACCAGCAATCGACCTGGCAAAGCTCGCAGCCCGAGGGTAGCCCGAGCGGCTGGGGTGGACGGATGGCCGACCTCGCGCTCACCTCGAACACCAATTCGATGTTCACCGCGATCAACGCGACCGGCAACGCAGTGTTTCTCAGCGGGCGGACCGCGACCCCTTACCAGGTCGCCCCTTCGGGCGCGACGCTCTATGCTCCGTTGCAAGCCGGGCGGCTCTACAATTCGACCGTCGCCGCGCAGGCGCTTTCGACCTTGCTCAAGAGCGGCTCGGGCAATGTCATGGCCGCCGACTATGCGCGCTTCAACGACCGTTCGATCCAGTACGGCAGCTTCGTCAACGATGCGCTGCGCACCGTGACGCTCTCCACCCCCTTCCCGACTGGCAACCGCCTCGCCGACCAGATGCGGGTGGTCGCGCAGTTGATCGGCGCGCGGGCAAGGCTGGGAGTGACGCGGCAGGTGTTCCTCGTCTCGCTCGGCGGCTTCGACAACCATGACGGCCTGATCGGGACCCATGACGGGCTGCTCGGTCAGGTCGATGCGGCGATGGCTGCCTTCTACCAGGCGACGGTCGAGCTCGGGGTGGCGCGCAACGTGACGACCTTCACCGCCTCCGACTTCGGGCGGACGCTGACTTCGAACGGTGACGGATCGGATCACGGCTGGGGCGGCCACCACTTCATCGTCGGCGGCGACGTGCGCGGTGGACGCTTCTACGGCACTGCGCCGCAGGTCTCGACCACCGGCCCCGACCAGGTGGGGCAGGGGCGGCTGCTTCCCACCGTGGCGGTCGATCAACTGTCCTCGACGTTGGGACTGTGGTTCGGCGTCGCGCCTTCCGAGCTGCCTTCGATAGCGCCCAACATCGGCCGCTTCGCATCTTCGGACCTCGGCTTCATGCGCCCGGCGCAAACAGCCGTGGCAGCCACCCGCTAGAGCCGGGTAACCATACGCCCATGTCCTTCCAGCGCCGCGGAATGCGCCTCATCGAAGGCGGCACCTTTACCATGGGGTCCGAAGCCTTTTACCCTGAGGAGCGCCCGCTGCGGCGGGTGAAGGTGGACAGCTTCTGGATCGATGAGACGCCGGTCACCAATCGCGAGTTCGCGCGCTTCGTCGAGGCGACCGGCTACCGCACGCTGGCCGAGATCGCGCCGGACCCCAAGGATTATCCCGGGCTGCTTCCCGAATTCGCGCAGCCCGGCTCGCTGGTCTTCACCAAGACGGCGGGGCCCGTGCAGCTCACCGAGTTCGACCGGTGGTGGGCCTTCATGATCGGTGCGGACTGGCGCCGTCCACTTGGCCCGGAGAGCGATCTCGAAAGCCTCGACCTCTGGGACCACCCGGTGGTCCACGTCGCCTATGCCGATGCCAAGGCCTATGCCAAATGGGCACGCAAGGACCTGCCTACCGAGGCCGAGCACGAGTTCGCGGCGCGCGGCGGCCTTGAGGGAAAGGAGTTCGCCTGGGGCGACGAGCTGAACCCTGGCGGGCAGATGCTCGCGAACTACTGGCAGGGCGAGTTTCCGCACGCCAATACCCTCGAGGATGGTTGGGAGCGCACCTCGCCCATCCGCACCTTCCCGCCCAACGGCTACGGGCTATTCGACATGATCGGCAATGTCTGGGAATGGACGAGCGACTGGTGGAGCGCGCAGCCGATCGTGCCGGCCAAGGACAAGCGGCAGTCGTGTTGCACGATCCCCAATCCGCGCGGCGCGCGCCTCAAGGACAGTTTGGACCCCGACCAGCCCCAGATGAAGATCGGGCGCAAGGTGCTGAAAGGCGGCTCGCACCTATGCGCGCGCAATCACTGCCAACGCTTCCGCCCCGCGGCGCGGCACCCGCAGATGGTCGATTCCTCCACCAGCCATATCGGCTTCCGCTGCGTGGTTCGGCTTTGAACTTCTCGGCCGCCTGCCGGCTGACAGTGGCGGCATCAGCAGCGGCAGCGTGTTCCCAGCGAGTCCCCTCATCCTCGCCAGACCGTGTCACCCATCGTTGTGTTCGGGGACGCGTGGCCAGCGCTACGAGCCGAGTTCAGCGCGCCGCCGCCCCCTCGATGAACAGTCGCCAGCTCCGCTCCACCCAGGGCTGCACCTCCTCCTGCGTGACCTGGCGCCCGGTGACGCACCACTGCAGCAGCAGGCCCGCTGTCATCTCGAGCGCCATCTCGGCAAGCACGGAGGGGTCCTCCGGCCCGAGCTCGCCGGTCGCCTGCGCTTCGCGCACAAGCTCGGTGCAGCGCGCGATCAGCGGGTCGCTGTCTGCATCGTGGAAGATCGCGGCGATTTCCGGAAAGCGGAGCGCCTCGGCGACGGTCATGCGGTAGAGCGCGACCATCTGCGGGTCGACTGCGGCATGCGCGGCGCGCAGGACAATCTCCTTGAGACGCTGGAGCGGACTGCCTGCCTCACCATCGTCCCCGGCGCGCGCTTCGACAATGTAGAGCATCGAGCGCTCGACGCAGGCGCGGAACAGCGCGGCCTTGTCGGGGAAGCGGCGATAGATGGTGTGCTTGCCGACCCGCGCTTCGCCAGCGATTGCGGCGATCGAGGTCGCCTCGTAGCCGCGCGCGGCGAACAGGCGCATCGCCGTGTCCAGCACCTTGTCGGTCAGCTGGGCCGACTCGTCCGAACGCGGGCGGCCGATGCGCACTTGGATCGTGGATGCAGTCATTGCGGGGGTGTCGATAAACCGCTTGCGCCGTATTGGGAAGCCGCTATGAAACGGCACGTATCCGTTCCATTATTACAGAAACGTCATGGATAGCCCTCTCCTCCGCCCGCGCCATGCCGGCCTCCTCGCCCTGAGCGTGGCGGCGGTGCTGTCGGGCTGCGTGTCGGCCGGGCCGGTACGCCAGGCGGAGGTCGCCGTGCCCAGCGCCTTCGAGGGCGAGCGGGGCGCGCTTCCAGCGGCGACGCTCGACCGCTGGTGGACCGCCTATGGCGACGCGCAGCTTGAACAGCTGATCGCGACGGCTCTCGCGCGCGGCAGCGACGCGCGCGCAGCCGAGGCACGGTTGCGCGAGGCGCGGGCGATCCGCCGGGGCGCGCTTACAGACTACGATCCGCAGGGCAATCTTCGGGCCGGGGCCCAGGGACAGAACACCGAACTGCTGCGCGGCGGCGATTTCGGTATCGGCAACGCGCCCGGCACACCGGGCACCGGGACCGGCACGGACCCGGGTCAGGGCGATCAGAACCCCTTCTTGCAACAGGGCCTCGTGCGCTCGGCCAATATCGGTTTCGATGTCTCCTGGGAGCTCGACCTGTTCGGCCGCCGCGGCGCGACCCGGCGGGAGGCCGAGACGAACCTCGCCGCCGCGCGCTTCGCTTACGAGGCGAGCCGGGCGAGCCTCGCCGCGCAGGTCGCCGACGCGCTGTTCGCCGCGCGCGGTCTCGCGCTCGAACTGGAGGACGCCCGGGTCACCCTGCGCATCCAGCAGCAGCTGCGCAACGTCGCCGCCATCCGCGCCGAGCGAGGGCTGGGCGCGGACACGGACGTTGCCCGGATCGACGCCGACCTCGCCGCTGCCGAGGCCGAGGTCGCGCGGCTCGATGCCGAACTCCAGGCCAATGCCCGCGCGCTGCTGGTGCTGACCGGGACCCCGTTCGAGCCGACCGCCTCGCTCGCGCTTGAGCCGCTGCTCACGGCGCTCCCCGAAACCCCGGACGCGCTACCGGGCGAGCTCCTCGCCCGCCGCCCCGACGTGCGCGAAGCGCAGGCGCGGCTCGCTGCGGCGGCGGGGCGCCTCAGGCTCGACGAATTGGCCTTCTTCCCTCGCGTGACCCTCAGCCCCGGCGTCGGGCTCAGCGACAGCCGCGGCGGGATCTTCGATGCGACGAGCTTCGTGTGGACGATCGCGGCGGGCCTCACCGCCCCGATCCTCGACCGCCCGCGCCTCGCCGCGCAGCTGCGCGGACAGGAGGCGCGCACAGAGCAGGCGGTGATCGCCTATGAGCAAGCGGTGCAGACCGCCTTCTCCGAAAGCGACCAGGCGCTCGTCCGCCTCGCCGCCGACCGCCGCCGTGTGTCGAGCCTCGCGGCCGGCGAGGTCCGCGCGCGGCGCGCCTTCGAGGCCGCGCAGCAGCTTTACGGGCGCGGGCTCACCGATCTTCCGACGCTGCTCGATGCCGAGCGCGCCTGGCGCGCCAACCGCACCAATGCGATACAGTCGCAGGTGCAGGCGCTGCGCCGCTCGGTGCAGGTCTTCAACGCCCTGGGCGGCGGGTGGAGCCCTGCCGCCGTCCCCGCCTCTCCCCCACAGCAGGACACCCCATGACGATCCGTGCCGGCGCCCTCCTCGGCGCTTTCCTTCTGCTTGCCGGCTGCAACAGCGGCGCCGAGGTCCGCAAGGAGACTCCGGCGGACCAGGCGCGCGCGGTCAGCGTCATACCGGTCACCACGCGCCCGCTCGAGGTTGCGATCAGCGCCTCGGGTCGCCTCGTTCCGCGCGAAGAGGCGGCGGTGGGATCGGAGCTCGCCGGCTACCGCGTCGCGCAGGTCTTTGCGGAGGAGGGCGACGTGGTGGGCCGCGGCGCGGTGCTCGCCCGGCTCGACGCGGCGCTCCTCGAAGGCGAGATCGCCCGTGCCCGCGCCGAGGTTGCCCGCGCCGAGGCAACCGCGGCGCGCACGAAGCTGGAAGCCGAACGCGTCGCTGGCCTCGACGGGTCGGGGGTGCTCTCGCAAGAGGCCATCGACCAGCGCCGGATCGCACGGCGCGAGAGCGACGCCGCGCTCGCCTCGGCCCGCGCGCAACTTCAGGACCTCACCACGCGGCGCTCGCGCCTCACCCTCCGCGCGCCCGTGGGCGGCATGATCATCGCTCGGAACATCGCGCCGGGCGGCATTTCGGGCGCGGGCACCGACCCCTTGTTCCGCATCGCCCGCGACAGTCTCATCGAGCTCGCCGCCGAAGTCACGGAGGCCGACCTCGCGCGCATCAGACCCGGGGCTCCCGTGCAGGTCGCACTTCCCGACGGCACCGCCATCTCCGGCACGGTCCGCACCATCCAGCCGCGCATCGAGGAGGCGAACCAGCTCGGGATCGTGCGCGTGCGCCTCCCCGTGCGCCAGGACCTGCGCACCGGCGGCACCGCCACCGCGCGCTTAGAGGGTACGGTGCGCAACGTCCTCGCCGTGCCCGAGGCGGCGATCCAGTACGGCGCGCAAGGGCCCTCGGTGATGGTCCTCGCCCCCGGCAACCGCGCCAAGCGCATGGCGGTGCGCACCGGCACCCGCGCGGGCGGCTATGTGGAGCTGCTGCAAGGCCCCGCCGCCGGCACGCAGGTGCTGCTGAGCGGAGCGGCCTTCGTCCTCGAGGGCGACGTCGTGCGTCCCGTGAAGAACACCGGCAAGGGAGCGCCCAAGCCGTGAGCCTGCGCGTTTCCGCCTGGGCGATCAGGAACCCGATCCCCGTCTCGGTGCTCTTCCTCGCCCTGGCCCTCGCCGGGGTCGCTTCCTATCTCTTGCTGCCGATCAAGCAGTTCCCGGACGTCAGTTTCCCGGTGGTGCAGGTCACCGTCACGCAGAACGGCGCCGCGCCGGGCGAACTCGAGACGCAGGTCACCCGGCCCGTCGAGGACGCAGTGGCGGGGATCGCAGGGGTCAAGACCGTGCAGTCGACCGTGGTGCTCGGATCTTCCACAACCACCATCGAGTTCAAGATCGGCGAGGACGAGCAGAAGGTGACGGACGAGGTCCGCACCCGCATTGCCCAGATCCGCGCGAACCTGCCGCGCGACATCGACGAGCCGATCGTCCAGCGGCTCGAGGTCACGAACGCCCCGATCGCCACCTGGGCGGTCGCCGCGCCTGGCATGACGGTCGAGCAGCTCTCGTGGTTCATCGACAACGATCTCACCCGGCGCCTGCAAGGCCTGCCTGGCGTCGCCCAGGTGAGCCGCATCGGCGGGGTCGAACGCGAGATCAATGTCACGCTCGATCTTGCCCGGATGCGCGGGCTCGGCCTCACGGCGCCCGAGGTCAACCAGGCGCTCGCCCGCTTCAACCTCGACGCGCCGGGCGGCACCGCGCGGGTCGGGGCGCGCGAGCAGACCATTCGGGTGCTCGGCGAGGCCGAGACGATCGACGCCTTGCGCGCGCTCACCATACCCACCGGGCAGGGTCGCCAGGTGCGCCTTTCCGACGTCGCCTCGATCGGCCCAGGCGCGGCAGAGGAGCGCAACTTCGCGCGGCTCAACGGCCGCCCCGTCGTCGGTTTCCAAGTCAACAAGACCAATCAAGCGAGCGACATTGCGGTCGAGGACGCAGTGATCGCGGCGCTCGACCAGCTTCAGGCAGAACGCAAGGACGTTACGGTCACTAAGCTCGTCTCCACTGTCGACGAGACCCGCGCGAGCTATGCAGCGACGGTCCACGTGCTGATCGAGGGCATGCTGCTCGCCGCGCTGGTGGTCTTCTTCTTCCTGCGCGACTGGCGCGCCACCGCGATCGCGGCGGTCGCCATGCCGCTTTCGCTGGTGCCGACCTTCACCTTCATGCTGTGGTTCGGCTTCAGCCTGAACATCGTCACCCTGCTCGCGCTGACGCTGGTGATCGGCATCCTCGTCGACGACGCGATCGTCGAGGTCGAGAACATCGAGAAGCGCATCGAGCGCGGGGAAAGCCCTTACAAGGCGGCCTTCTTCGGCGCTGACGAGATCGGCCTCGCGGTGGTCGCGACCACCATGACGATCGTCGTCGTCTTCGTGCCGGTGTCCTTCATGGGCGGCATGGCGGGGCAGTACTTCCGCGAATTCGGCCTGACTGTCGCGGTCTCGGTGCTGCTCTCGCTGCTCGTCGCACGGCTGGTGACGCCGCCGATGGCCGCCTATTTCCTCAAGGACAAGAAGCGTCATCAGGAGCGCAAGCCCTTCGCGGGGCGCTACCGCCGGACGCTCGACTGGGCGCTCGATCATCGCTGGCTGGCGGTCGGCCTCGGCGGCGCGTTCTTCGCCGGATCGCTGTTCCTCGCCTCGCTGCTGCCGACCGCCTTCGTGCCGACCACGGATTCGGGGTTCCTCTACCTCAAGCTCGAAGGCTCGCCCGGTTCGACGGCCCGCGACATGGAGCGGATCGTACAGGACACCACCCGCATCCTGCGCCGCGAGCCCGATGTCGCGAATGTCTTCGGACAGGTCGGCTCGACCGCGAGCGCCGGGCCGAACCTCGGCGGCGCGGGGGTGACCGACGGGACGATCACGGTTGTCCTCAAGAAGGACCGCGAACTCTCGACCGACCAGTTCAAGCAGAAGATCCGCCCGCTCCTGCGGGTGGTGCCCGATGCGCGGGTGACGACGCAGGGCGGCTGGGGCACGGCCGATGTC
>JBJTSG010000251.1:0-3091 GCA_046076505.1 Erythrobacter sp.
CCACCGAGATCTTCGAGATCGTCACCCTCACCGGGCGACGCTCGCTCGCAGGGACCTAACCCCGCTTCAGCGCTGCCTGCGCCGCCGCCAACCGCGCGATCGGCACGCGGTAGGGCGAGGCGCTGACGTAATCGAGGCCCACGCCCTCGCAGAAGGCGATGCTCGCCGGGTCGCCGCCATGCTCGCCGCAGATGCCGAGCTTGATGTCGGGCCGCGTCTTGCGCCCGCGCTCCGCCGCCAGTTCGACCAGCTGGCCGACCCCCTCGATATCGAGGCTGACGAAGGGATCGCGCGGGAAAATGCCCTTGTCGACATAGACCGACAGGAACCGCGCTGCATCGTCGCGGCTGACGCCCAGCGTGGTCTGGGTCAGGTCATTGGTGCCGAAGGAGAAAAACTCCCCCTCTTCCGCAATCTCGCCCGCCATCAGCGCGGCGCGCGGCAGTTCGATCATCGTGCCGACGAGGTAATCGACCCACGTGCCGGTCTCGGCGAAGACAGCCTCGGCTTCCTTGTCGACCAGCGCCTTGAGAATCGCGAGCTCGCGCTTGGTGGCCACCAGCGGGATCATGATCTCCGGCAGCGGTGCCTCCCCGCTGGCCTGCTTCACCGCACAGGCCGCCTCGAAGATCGCGCGCGCCTGCATCGCGTAGATCTCGGGGAAGGTGATGCCGAGACGGCAGCCGCGGTGGCCGAGCATCGGGTTGAATTCGTGAAGCTCGCCCGCGCGGCGCTTGAGGTGATCGACCCCGAGGCCGGTCGCGTCCGCCAGCTCGGCAAACTCCTCGTCGGCGTGCGGCAGGAACTCGTGGAGCGGCGGATCGAGCAGGCGGATCGTGCAGGGCAGGCCCGCCATCACCTCAAAGATCGCGGTGAAGTCGGCGCGCTGTTCGGGCAGCAGCTTTTCCAGAGCGCGCCTGCGCCCGGCCTCGTCCTCGGCGAGGATCATCTGGCGGACCAGCGAGATACGCGAGGCTTCGAAGAACATGTGTTCGGTGCGGCACAGGCCAATGCCCTCGGCCCCGAACTGGCGCGCCATGCGGCAGTCCTCCGGCGTCTCGGCATTGGTGCGCACCTTCATGCGCCGCAGCTTGTCGGCCCAGACCATCAGCGTTCCGAAGTCACCCGCCAGCTCCGGTTCGACCGTGGGCACGATGCCGAGCATCACCTGCCCCGTCGCCCCGTCGAGGGTGATGGCATCGCCCTCCTTGAGCTCGGTCGCGCCGATCCGCAGCGTGCGGCTCGCGCGGTCAATCGACACCGCTCCCGCACCCGACACACAAGGCCGCCCCATGCCGCGCGCGACCACCGCCGCGTGGCTGGTCATCCCGCCGCGCGCGGTGAGGATGCCTTGGGCTGCGTGCATCCCGTGGATGTCCTCCGGGCTGGTCTCGACCCGCACCAGGATGACCTTCTCGCCCCTCCCCGCCCATTGCTCGGCGGTGTCGGCATCGAGCACGATCTTGCCCGCCGCCGCGCCCGGCGAGGCGGGCAGGCCGGTGGTCAGCACATGGCGCTCAGCCTTGGGATCGAGCGTCGGGTGGAGCAGCTGGTCCAGCGCCATCGGGTCCACCCGACGCACTGCCTCGCGTTCATCGATCAGCCCTTCGGCCACCATGTCGACCGCCATCTTGAGCGCGGCCTTAGCGGTGCGCTTGCCCGACCGGGTCTGGAGCATCCACAGCTTGCCCCGCTCGACGGTGAACTCGATGTCCTGCATGTCCTTGTAGTGGACCTCGAGCAGGTCGAACACCCGGGCGAGCTCGGCGTAGGCTTCCGGCAGCGCCTCTTCCATCGACGGCTGCTTCGCGCCCGCCGCCTCGCGCGCGGCCTTGGTGAGGTATTGCGGGGTGCGGATGCCCGCGACCACGTCCTCGCCTTGGGCGTTGATCAGGTATTCGCCGTAATAGGCTCTGGTGCCGGTTGCCGGATCGCGGGTGAAGGCGACGCCGGTGGCGCTGGTGTCGCCCATGTTGCCGAACACCATCGCCTGCACATTGACCGCCGTGCCCCAGTCGCCGGGGATGTCATTGAGGCGGCGGTAGACCTTGGCGCGGTCGCTGTCCCAGCTGTCGAACACCGCGCGGATCGCGCCCCACAGCTGCTCGGTCACGTCCTGCGGGAAGGGTCGGCCGAGCTCCTGCTCGACAATGCCCTTGTATTCCCCGACCAGCGCCTGCCAGTCTTCAGCCCCCATCTCGGTATCGTTATAGAAACCCTTGTCTTCTTTGGCGATTTCCAAGGCCTCTTCGAACAATCCGTGATCGATCCCGAGCACCACGTCCGAATACATCTGGATGAACCGGCGGTAGCTGTCCCAGGCAAAGCGCGCGTCTCCGCTCGAGGCGGCAAGTCCCTCGACCGTCGCGTCGTTCAGCCCGAGGTTGAGCACCGTGTCCATCATCCCCGGCATGGACACCCGCGCGCCCGAACGGACCGAAACCAGCAGCGGGTCGGCCGCATCGCCGAACCGCTTGCCGACGGTCGCCTCGACGTGCTCCAGCGCCTTCGCCACGGCGGCCTCGAGGCCGTCGGAGAAGCCCGCCCCGTCCTTGAGATAGGCGATGCATTCCTCGGTGGTGATCGTGAAGCCAGGGGGCACCGGCAGGCCAATGCTCGCCATTTCGGCGAGGTTCGCGCCCTTCCCGCCCACGACGGTCTTGTCCTTCTGGCGCGGATCGGTGTGCGCGGCGCTGCCGCCGAAGGGGTAGACTGTTTGCACGTCACATCATCCTGTTAAGCAGCGGCGGCACGAGGCTGAACCGTGAGACACATGAGACACTGTACAGGGGCGGAAATCCTCACCCCTCAATCCGGCTGAAATCTGCTACCCGGTGCACCGCATCGCGGAAACGCGCGAGCAGGGCAAGGCGCGCCGCGCGCTTGCTCGCGTCGGGGTCGTTGACGGTGACCTCTTCGAAGAACCGGTCGATGGGAGCGCGCAAGGTGGCGAGCGCTGCCATGGCATCGGCGAACTGCTCGGCCTCGACCGCCGCAGCGGCGCGCGGCGCGGCAAGGCCCAGAGCATCGATCAGCGCCTGTTCGGCGGGTTCGGGGGTGTAGGAGAGCCTTTGAGCCCCTTCCCCATGGG
>JBJTSG010000252.1:0-7717 GCA_046076505.1 Erythrobacter sp.
CGTCATTGCGAGCCGCAGGCGAAGCAATCCATGGCCTGAGAGTTCGGTTGGTGAAACGGAGATCCATGGATTGCCGCGTCGCTACGCTCCTCGCAATGACGAAAGAGGGTGCCTACCCTTTCACCCCCGCCTCGGCGTCCGACGGCCCGAACAGCTTGCCCTTCTCGCTCCACAGCACCAGCGCCAAACAGACGAGCCCGCTCGCCAGCAGCGCCAATGCCAGAGGGCGGGCGGTGCCGTCATAGGCATAGCCGATCGCCCCGCCGAGCAGCGCCGCGGTGGTCATGCGCACGAAGCCGTGCGCCGAGCTTGCCGCGCCGGCAATGGCGAAGAAGGGGTTCATCGCGATCGCGCCGAAATTGCTCCCGATGAAGCCGAGCAGCGCCATGTTGATCGCCATCAGCGGCACGAACACCCACAGCTCTTCCTCGGGCTGGAAGGCGAACATGACCTGGCAAGCGCTCACGAGGATGAAGCCGAACAGCGCCGCGTGGCTCACCCGCCGTGCGCCGAAACGCTCGACGATGCGCGAATTCGACCAGCTGGCGAGCGCCATCGATCCGGCGCAGATGCCGAAGATCAGCGGGAAGATCTCGCCCGCGCCGAAGGTCTGGGTGATCAATTGCTGCGAGGAATTGATGAAGCCGAACAGCGCGCCAAACACCAGCGCACTGCCGATCACGTAGCCCGCGACGCTCGGGGTGGAGAGCGCGCGGGTCATATTGGCGGCGATGGTGCGCGGCAGGATCGGCTGGACGTTGTCGGGCGTCAGGCTCTCGGGCAGGCGGATGTATACCCACAGGCCCATGACCACGCCGAGCACCGCCATCATACCGAAGATCGCGCGCCAGCTGCCCACTTGCAGGATCGCCTCGCCGATGGTCGGGGCGACGGCGGGCACCATCAGGAAGATCACGAAGATCAGGCTCATCATGCGCGCCATCCGGTCGCCGCCTACCCGGTCGCGGATGATCGCCGGCGGCAGGGCGACGATCCCGGCGGCGAAGAAGCCCTGTGCGGCGCGCACCGCGATCAGCGCCTCGTAGGTCGGGGCGAGCGCGGACAGCACCGAGAGCACGATGTAGACCGCGACCGAACCCAGCAGAATCGGCCGCCGTCCGAAACGGTCCGCCAGCGCGCCCGGCGCCAGGGTGCCCATGCCGGCGGTGAGGAGATAGACCCCGATCACGAACTGGCGATCATTGCCGCTCACCGACAGATCGGCGGCAAGCGCATCCAGTGCCGGCAGGATCGCGTCGATCCCGAAGGCATTGAGCGCCATCAGCATCGACATCATCCACAAGAGCTCGGTCTCACGCAGCGCGTTTCCGGGCACCTTGCGGTCGGGCATCGAGGGGGCAAGCCGGGTAGCCATGGGGAGGCCATTGCCGAGTGGCTCACCGGAAGACCACTGTTCTTTTCGCATGTGCACAAAATGGCATGTCGGGTGATTGGTTCCAGCAACAGTTCCTTCGCTGGTCCCAAGCTACTATTGCGCGGGGATGGCAAGCAGCGCGGCCCCTGATGGCGAGGCGGTTCCGGGCCTCCGCAAGATCATCCATGTCGACATGGATGCCTTCTTTGCGAGCGTCGAGCAGCGCGACAATCCGGAGTTGCGCGGCAAGCCGGTAGCGGTCGGCGGATCGGGCGGGCGCGGGGTGGTGGCGGCGGCGAGCTACGAGGCGCGGCGCTTCGGGGTGCGCAGCGCCATGCCCTCGGTGACGGCGCAGCGCCTGTGCCCCGACCTCGTCTTCGTGCGCGCGCGCTTGGATGCCTACAAGGAAGCGA
Source organism: Erythrobacter sp. (assembly GCA_046076505.1). Lineage (GTDB taxonomy): Bacteria > Pseudomonadota > Alphaproteobacteria > Sphingomonadales > Sphingomonadaceae > Erythrobacter. The sequence continues at coordinate 1,789 of JBJTSG010000252.1, forward strand.
GCCGCCAGATCCGCCGGGTGTTCGAGCACTACACGAGCGTCATCGAGCCGCTGAGCCTCGACGAGGCCTATCTCGACGTGACCGAGGACCGCCTCGGGATAGGCAGCGCGACGCGCATCGCCGAGCTGATCCGGCAGGAGATCCGCGCCAAGACGCAGCTGACCGCGAGCGCGGGGGTGAGCTACAACAAGTTCCTCGCCAAGATCGCGAGCGATCAGAACAAGCCCGACGGCATCTGCATCATCCGCCCCGGCGAGGGCGCGCGGTTCGTCGCGGGCCTGCCGATCCGCCGCTTCCACGGCGTCGGCCCGCGCGCCGAGGCGAAGATGCAGGCGCTCGGCATCGCCACGGGTGCGGACCTTGCGGCCAAGGACATCGCCTTCCTCCGGCAGCATTTCGGCAGCATGGGCGACTATCTCTACCGCGCGGCGCGGGGGATCGACCTCAGGCCCGTGCGCGCGCATCGCATCAGGAAATCGGTGGGCGGCGAGCGCACCTTTTCGACCGACATCGGCAGCGGGGCGGCCTTGCGCGACACGCTCGAGACGATCATCGACATCGTCTGGGAGCGGATCGAGGCCGCGGAGGCGCGCGGGCGGACGGTGACCCTGAAGCTCAAGTTCACCGATTTCCGGACCATCACCCGCGCGACCTCTCTGAGCGACCATATCGGCGGCAAGGCGGACTTCGCGAGGCTTGCGCGGGCTCTGCTCGAAGCGGAGCTGCCGCTTCCCAAGCCGATCCGGCTGATGGGCTTGACGCTCTCGGCGCTCGAGGGGGCAGAGGAGGAAAAATCCGCGCAGGACGAGGCGCAGCTGCGGCTGCTGTAATCCCGTTCGGTGCTAGGCGCGCCCCCTCGCCTTCCACGCGGCGATCCGCGCACGTGTGGTGCGCCCCAGGGGCTCGGGCAGGGAATGCGCGGGGAAGAAGCGCGCCTCGACCACCTCGCGCCGGTCAGGCCGGGGCTGACGGTCGCACACGCCCGCGAATATGTGCGCGGTGTGGGGCGAGCCGGAGAGCACTTCCTCGAGGACGGCGACGGGCTCGAGGCGGGCGAGTTCGATGCCGAGCTCCTCGCGGATCTCGCGGCGCGCCGCTGCGGCCGGGTCCTCGCCCGCCTTGAGCCCGCCACCCGGCAGCGCCCAGACCGCAGGGCCATAAGAATGGCGCAGCAAAAGCACGTCGCCGCCGAGATTGGTGATGACGACGGTGACGCCCGCAATCGGGGTCCTGCGCCAGCGCCGCCAGCGGTGCCGCACGCTGTCGGCGATCGGGAGGAGAGCGCGGTGAAGGGGCGCGGGAAGCAGGTGCGCCATCGGCTCAGGCGAAGAGAGTGACCGGGATGCCGCGCGCCCGCGCCGCGCCGAGGAGGCGGGCCACCGGCAAATCGGTGCGCCCACCCGCCGCTGCCTCGAAGACGCCGCGCTTCTCCTCGCCGCGGATCACGAACATCAACTCCTGCGTCGCAAGGAGGCTTGGCAGGGTCAGGGTGATGCGGTCGAAGGGCGCGTGCGGCGGGAGCGGATCGGGCGTCAGGCGACGGATCGGCAGCGGGTCGTCGGCGCGCGGGTCGGTGTTGGGAAAGAGCGAGGCGACATGCCCGTCCTCGCCCATGCCGAGCCAGACGAGCTCGAAGCGCGGCGGCGCGAGCCCTTCGGACAGAGCGACGACCTTCGCCCCGACCGGCTCGAAGATCGCGCGGATCCGGCCGGTGTTCGAGGCTTCGTGATCCTCGGCAACGATGCGGTCGTCGTTCGGCCACACCGCGAGCCGCGTGAAGTCGACATCCCCGGTAACCAGCGCCTCGAAGATCGGGAACGGGGTCGATCCGCCGGGCACCGAGATGGCGACGTCGCGCCCCCCGGCGACGCGCAGCCGCTCGGCGAGCCAGTCGGCAATCGCCCTGGCGTCCGCGCCTTCGATCGTGGTGATCCCGCTCATGCCCCCTTGCATAGCAAACGGGCCGCTCCCGGCAATGGGAGCAGCCCGCGCTGCGTTATTGAGCGTCGACGTGGCGCTCGTTCAGGAACGAGCTCAGCATCCACACGCGCTCTTCGGCCTCGTCGGTCCAGTCGTCGATCAGGCTGTCGGTGGCGTTGTCGCCCGCCTCCTCGGCGAGGTCCTTCAGCTTCTTGAGGCGGGCGATGACCTTCACGTTGTCGTCGCGCAGTTCCTCGATCATCGCCTCGGCCTTCAGGGAGGTGCTGTCCTGGTCGGCGATCTGGGTGTAGCGCGACACCGAGCCCGCCGAGGTCAGCGTGTCGCCGCCCTGCTTGCGGACGCGCTCGCCGATGACGTCGGTCTGCGCCTGGATCTGGGCCGCCTGCTCGTCGAACAGCAAGTGCAGGTCGCGGAAGTGGCGACCGATCACGTGCCAGTGGAAGTTCTTGGTCTTGATGTAGAGCGCGAAGTGATCGGCGAGCAGGCCGTTCAATTCGTCGATCAGGGCGGCCTTCGAATTGTCCTTCTTGTCAGCCATGAGAGGTTCTCCTTCTTGTGTGGGCGCGACCATGCCGCGATTGAGCCGATGCTCACTAAAATAGGTATGGAACGGCCGGTTTGCCGCTGCAGAATTGCGGCTTCACAGATCGGTCCGGTCGATCAGATCGGCGCGAACCGTGCATCGAGACCGATGAAGAGCGCCGCGATCCGCAGCACCCCCGCGAGTGCCAGCCGGAGGCCCCGCAGCGGCCCGCGGGCGAGCGCCCCCGCACCGAGCGCCCAGCCCACCGTCACGGCCACCGCGCCGCCCAGCGCGCCGCCGAGCCCTGCCGCGACCGGAGCCGCGGTCCACGCGGCGAGCGCGAGAATGCCGAAGCGCGCGCCGTCGCCGATTTGGCGGGCGAGGAGCACGAGGAAGAGCGCGCCGAGCGAGCGCGTCGGCTCGCGCGGGGGCTTGACGGGGGCGGGCCAGGCGAGTTCGACCGCCGCCGCGGCGAGCGCGAAGGCGACCAGCATCTGGCGCGCCCGGCCGGGCAGGAACGCGGCAAACTCCGCGCCCGCCCAGGCCATCGCCGCCGCAGCGCAGCAAGACGAGAGCACCGCGACCGCCACCAGCGCCGCATCCCGGCCGAGCACCTCGGCCCGCTGCGCAACCATCGCCTGATCGCGCCCGCCGCTCGCGAGCGCGATAACCATGAGCAGAGCAAGCAGGAAGCCGTCCAAGCAGTGCCCTCAGGTCAGGCCGCCCACGGCCCCGTGATCGCCAGCGTCGCGGTTAGCCCGTAGGCGTTGACGAACAGCACCCTGCCATCGGGCGAGAAGCACGCGCCCGCCAGCTCGGTCTGGGCGTGGAGCTTGGCGATATTGTAGGCGCGGCCATCGGGGGTGATACCGCGGATGTGGTTGTCGACCACGGCGGTGTACTGGTCCTCGCACACGATCAGGTGGCCGCTGGAGGCGACGGTGAGATTGTCGCCGAAGTTGAATTGCTCGGCGCTCTCGCTCTCGAAGAACAGCTCGACCATGTCGGGCTTGCCCGCGCCGCCGATGGTGAGCTTGAGGATCTGCCCGAGCTCCGCCGCGCCCCCGCTGGTGCAGCAGGCGAAGACCTCGGATTGGCCGCGCTTCACCCCCATGTGCAGCCCCTCGCCCCGCGCCACCAGCGCCGCGCCCTTGGCCGCCGCGCGCTGGCGCAGGTCGTCCTTGGGCGCCTCTACGTCATCGAGATCGACCCACGAGACGCGGAACGGCTTGCCCACCGGCATGGTGGTGGCGCCAGCGGTTTTTGGCCAGTTGCGGGTGTCGGCCGGCCCCTCGACCACCATCGCCTGCAAGCGGCCGCCCTCGGCGAGCCTGCCGGGGGTTTTGGGCAGGAAGCGGTAGAGCACCCCGTCGTCGCGGTCCTCGGTCATGTAGACTATGCCGGTCGCCGGATCGACCGCGGCGGCCTCGTGGTTGAAGCGGCCCATCGCCTTCAAAGGCACGGGATCAACGAGGCCCTTCGCCGAGGCAGGCACTTCGAACACCCAGCCGTGGTTCTGCTCCAGCCCCTCGCCATAGAGCTGGCCTGGGCCGGTGGGGGCTTCCTCGCAGCTCAGCCAGCTGCCCCACGGGGTCACCCCGCCCGAACAGTTGCGGATCGTGCCCCCGAGGCTGCGAAACTGGCGCTTCACCGCGAGCGTCTTCGCATCGATCACGATGGTGGTGGTGCCGCCCGGCACGAACACGCCCTCGCGCTTGCCATAGCCCTTGGCGATCGGCCCGCCCGCATTGTGCTTGGGCTGCAATTCGTGGTTGCGCACCAGCGCAATCTCTCCGCCGCCGAGGTCGAAGCATCCCATCCCGTCGGCACGGTCGGGCACGGTGCCGCCGTCGTCCATCGCATCGCCGAGGCGCGAGATGACGCGGTAGGAGAAGCCTTGCGGAAGGTCGAGGAAACCTGCCGGATCGGGCACGAGCGGGCCATAGCCTGCAAAGCCGCCCGCCCCCATGGCCGCGGCACGGGTGGCGACGCCATCCCCGCGGACCACGCAGCCGCTCGCGGCAAGCGCAGCAAAGGCACTGGCGGTGGCACCGAGGAAGCGGCGACGATCGGGGGTGATGGCGGGCGGCGTGAGGGTCACTTCTTCTCTCCCAGCGCCTTGAGCACATCGTCCCAGCGCACGAACTTGAAATTCTGCGCCTCAGGCGCGTTCTGCCCATCCTGCGCAATGAACAGTCCGCTGGGGAAATCGGCCCCGAAGGCGCGGTTGTCGAGCTCGATCCCGTCGGTCTCCTCGGTGCTGCCGATGGTGGCGCCCCTTGCGATGCGGAAGCGGCCCACGGGGGTCATGCCGGGCAGGCGGAAGACGGCATAGGCATTGTCCCCTTGCGAAGAGGCGACGAGATAGCCGCCGTCCTTGCCTTCGGGCGCGATGGCGAGGCCCTCGACGTCCGCCACCAGCATCTTGTTGTCGACCTCAGCCACCTTGCGCTTGGCGCCGGTCACGGTGTCGATTGCCCAGATACCGAAATCCTCCTCGCCGATGTAGAGCGTGTTGGTGCGCGGGTCGGCAACGCAGCCCTCGGTCTGGGTCGGGACTGTGGCAAGCACGGTGGTTTGGCCGCTGGCGTCGAATTCGCCATCCGTCTCGACGATGCGTGTCTGATAGATGATGCCTTCCTTGGGCGCGCTGTAGGCGATGACGCCCTGGCTGCCCGCAGGCTTGACCATGCAGATGCCATAGCCCTCGCCCGGTCCCACCGCGATCCGGCCCGCCGGTGTCAGCGTGCCGGTCTTGGTGTCGAGCACGGCGAGGAACAGCCGGATGACCGCAAGGTCGCTGCGGTCGCTCGCGGCTACCAGCACGCGGCCATCGGGCAGTTCGACGAGATCGACATTGTTGAGCCCGGGCGCGGGGATGAAGTGCTTCTGCGCGCCCTTGAGGTCGTAGACGTAGAGGCCGCCCTTCTTGTCGGTGCCGACAACGAGGCTCGCGGCGGGATCGGCCGGGTTGCGCCAGATCGCCGGATCGTCCGCCGCATCCTCGCGCGCGGTGCCGACCGGAGGGGTTTCGGCGACCGCGGTCACGGTGACCGCCGGGCCGCCGGTGATCGCAGGCACGGTGGTGCAGGCTCCGGCAAGCGCCAGCGCAAGCAGCGCGAGGCCGTGGACGGATCGAATCATGTGCAAGGCGCCCCCTTGGTGTGTTGGCAGTGCCGCCTAGGCCGTGCGCATGACAGAAAGGCGACAGCGCACCCCGCGCACCTGTCCGCCAATTCGACAGCTAGCGCGGCCCGCGCGAAGCGCCTAGCCTGACGGCAAAAGCGGACAGGGAGAGGAATTCGCATGAAGATCGAGAGCGGCATGGCGGCGGTGGTCACCGGCGGGGCGAGCGGGCTCGGCAAGGCGAGCGCGGCGGCCTTTGCAGCCGCAGGCATGAAGGTCGCCATCTTCGACATCAACGACGAGGCGGGCGAGGCCCACGCGCGCGACATCGGCGGGACC
>JBJTSG010000253.1:0-2627 GCA_046076505.1 Erythrobacter sp.
GTTGGCGCTGTGGGGTAGGGAGGTAATGCAGATTGCAGCCAAGTACCCAGTCGAAGTCAAAAACGGCTAATCTCACAGGGGTTCGCAACCGCTACGAGTCCGCCCAGCTAAAAACCGCAGGATGATGGGCCGTGCTCTGGCCATCGTGGGTCGATTTTTAGAAACGCCATTGTTGAAGGACCTCTCGGACATATCTGGGCGTCTCGCCATTGCGGGGAATGCCGCCTGCGCGCTCGACCGCCCCTGGACCGGCATTGTAGGCAGCCACTGCGAGGTGAACCACGCCGAACCTGTCGAGCATCTGCCTTAGATACCGCGCCGCGCCGAAGATGTTGGCCATGGGGTCAAATCGGTTGACGACCCCGAGTTCCTTTGCCGTTGCGGGCATCAGCTGCCCAAGGCCCGCGGCGCCCGCCGGACTGACGGCCAAAGGGTTGTAGCGAGATTCCGTCCATACGAGTGCATCGAGCAGGCCCGCGGGCAATGAGTACTTCGCTTCCGCCGCATAGATGTGGGGCAGGTAGCTTGTTCGCCTGAAGTCGGACGGGCCACGTTTGGCCTTGGGGTCGTATCTGTAGGGCAGGTTGACCCGGCCAGTTTGCGGCACAGTAAGAACAGATGCCGGGCCTTCCTCGGTGGACCGCCACAGCCCATGCTCGACCAGCTGGAAGCCGTTCGATGTTTCAGCAATCCGAATGCCGTCGGAGTGGCTGGCGGGTGCTTCGATTGTTGCTGGCGTTGGCAACTCCTGGGCAGTGGCGGGGATAGCAGAGGTGATCGCGATGCCTGCGATCAAGAGAGTTTTGATTGTCATTTTTCGATCCTTGTATAGCCGAATCGAGTAAGAACATATAAAGAACAAACGACGTAGGAAATTGGTTTGGCGCGAGTGCAGAGCGGAGGCTGCGCGGGGAGGGCACCTCAACCGGAGTAGGTCGATGCCCCCGTTAGACAAAGCTCATCAACTTGAACGCCGCGCCCGCACCATCGTCGAAAGCCTCCAGGGTACATGGAGTCGGGGCAAAGGCATGTGCTGCTGCCCCGCGCACGACGATCGAACTCCGTCGCTTAGTGTGACCTTGGGGCGCAAAGCCATCCTGTTTCACTGCTTTGCGGGATGCCTGAATGAGGACGTCATTGCGGCGTTGGATCGCCAGGGCGTTCGCAGCCGCGACCTCTTCAACGCTTCAGACGCTGAGACCATCGAAAAGCATAGATATGGCGACTTCAGTCCCAATGCGCGGCGCTTGTGGCAATCGGCGACGGCGATCTCCGACAGCCCTGCCGTACAATACCTTGCGCAGCGCGGTCTTCTGCGCGGATCCGATCAACTCCGCTACCTGGCGCGCCCGCCGCTCGGGCCGCGCGGCGCTGCCCAATTTCTCCCCGCGATGCTGGCCGCAGTAACAACCGACATTGGCATAATCGCGGTACACCGAACGTTTCTCGACTTGGCGAGCGGCAAGCTTGCCGCTTTCGAGCGGCCCAAGCGTGCGCTTGGCACCCTTGGCTGTGGCGCCGTGAGACTGGTGCCGCCGGTGCAAGGGCGTCTTGGACTTGCCGAAGGTATCGAGAGCGCCCTCTCAGCCATGCAGCTTTTCGGAGTCCCGTGCTGGGCTACGCTCGGGAACGAGCGCTTCGGTCTCGTTTCCATTCCGGAGAGTGTCCGCGAGCTTTTCCTGTTCATCGACAATGATGCCGGAGGCGCTCTCGCCGATAAGAGAGCGCTGAAGGCTTACGCTGCGCCTCATCGTGTCATCCACTCACGATCTCCGGCCTCGCCCGGTTTTGACTGGAACGATGAGCTGAAGTCCCGGCTTGCCCGTGAACCTGATCCGTTGGGCAGAGGGGAGGGGGCCTTCGGCTGATTGAGGCCTGCCCGGCGCAGGACCTCGTCAGGAGGTTCCCATGTCCAATTCTTCCCTCGCTTTTGCATTCGATGAACCATCACCGCCCGCTGTTGCGACAGCGGCCCAGATCATGGCTTCAGAGCTCGCAGCAGGCCGCGCGCTGTCACGCAGCGACGTGACGCGTATCATGAGCGAGCACTTCGGGGGCAGCGATGCTCTCGGGCGTTGGTCGGTGCGTGACTCCCACGCAGCTCTGGAGCTGGCACAGGTTCAATACCTGCAAGCGTTCGATCAGATCCAGCTCTCGAGCCCGATCGACGAGGCAGAACGGTTCTTCTTCTCTCTCGATGACCGAATTCCGACCCAGACCAATCGCAGCGACGAGCAGATCGAATGGCAACAATTCGCAACGCCGCCGCGCCTAGCCTGGCTTGCCGCACGGGCCTGTGTGCTGATACCCTATAAGCTCGTGCTCGAACCATCAGCCGGAACCGGGATGCTCGCGGTCTGGTCTGCCAAAGCCGGCACGCACCTTGCCTTGAACGAAATCTCGCTGCTGCGCCGCGACTGCCTGACTGCTGCGTTTCCGGCTGCCCACGTGACCGGACATGATGCCGAGCTGATCGACGAATTGCTCGATCCGGCCATCGTCCCAAGCGCCGTGCTCATGAACCCTCCCTATTCTCATGGGATCGAGCGGGGCCACGATGGCCGCACCGGAGCGAGGCATCTGCGCTCGGCCTGGAACCGGCTTGCCCCCGGCGGGCGGCTGGTCGC
>JBJTSG010000254.1:0-3461 GCA_046076505.1 Erythrobacter sp.
CTTCATCTCGCCCCGCTTGGGCGGCACGACCTTGGTGTCGGTTGAAGCAATCGGCCCGCCCGGCATGTCGCGCAGGCACTGGCGGCTGATCTTGGCGCTCTCATAGACTTCCTTCACGCGCACCATGAAGCGATCATAGCAATCGGAGTTGGTGCCGACCGGAATGTCGAACTCCATGCGGTCATAGACATCGTAGGGCTGCGACTTGCGCAGATCCCACGGCAGGCCCGCGGCCCGGATCATCGGTCCGGAGAAACCCCAGGCAATCGCGTCCTCGCGGCTGACGACAGCAATGTCGACATTGCGCTGCTTGAAGATGCGGTTGTCCATGACGAGGCTCATCGCGTCCTCGAACAGCTGGAAGAAGCGGTTGTCGAGCCAGTCGCCGATGTCGACCAGGAGCTTCTCCGGCACGTCCTGATGGACGCCGCCCGGACGGAACCACGCCGAGTGCATGCGCGCGCCGCTCGCCCGTTCGAAGAAGTTGAGGCAATCCTCGCGCAGGTCCATGATCCACAGGTTCGGCGTGAAGGCCCCCACATCGAGGATATGCGCGCCCATGTTGAGCATGTGGTTGCAGATGCGGGTGAGCTCGGCGAACAGCACGCGCAGATATTGGGCGCGCAGCGGCACTTCGAGGTTCAGCAGCTTCTCGATGGCGAGCACGTAGGAGTGCTCCATCGCCAGCGGCGAGCAGTAGTCGAGCCGGTCGAAATAGGGCAGCGCCTGAAGATAGGTCTTCTGCTCGATCAGCTTTTCGGTGCCGCGGTGGAGGAGGCCCACATGCGGGTCGATCCGCTCGATCACTTCGCCGTCGAGCTCCATCACCATGCGCAAGACGCCGTGCGCGGCCGGGTGCTGGGGGCCGAAGTTGATCGTGTAGTTGGTAATCACCTCACCGGTGGTGGTGAGCGATTCTTCGCGCTGCATGCTCATTTCTTGGCCTCCCCTTCAGGCTTGGGGGGAGCCTTCTCGTCACCGGGCAGCACGTAATCGGCGCCCTCCCAGGGCGAGAGGAAATCGAAGCTGCGCATTTCCTGCGCCAGCACGACGGGCTCGTACACCACCCGCTTTTCCTCCTCGGAATAGCGCAGTTCGGTGTAGCCGGTCATGGGGAAGTCCTTGCGGAACGGGTGCCCCTCAAAGCCGTAATCGGTGAGGATGCGCCGCAGGTCCGGGTTGCCGGCAAAGGTCACGCCATACATGTCGAACACCTCGCGCTCGAGCCAACCGGCGTTGGGCCACAAGGTGGTGACGGTCGGGACGGGCGTGTCCTCGGAGGCCGAGCACTTGACCATCACGCGGTGGTTCTTCGTCAGGCTCTGGAGCATGTAGACGACTTCGAAGCGCTCGGGACGCGAGGGGTAGTCGACCCCCGCGATCTCCATGAGCTGCTGGTAGGCATGGTCGTCGCGCAGGATCTCGAGCACCCGCGCAATCGCCTCGCGCTGGACGCGGAAGATCACCTCGCCGTGGGCTTCGTGCGCTTCGATCAGCCAGACCGAAATGGTTTCGCTGATAGCGTCGATCACGCCCTCGTTCGAAGCGAACTTCGGGGCGGAGTGGAGAACGGTCATGGCCTCGCCCTTACCTCTCGATCGTGCCGACGCGGCGGATCTTGCGCTGCAATTGCATCACGCCGTAGAGCAGCGCCTCGGCGGTCGGCGGGCAGCCGGGGACGTAGATGTCGACCGGCACGATGCGGTCACAGCCGCGCACCACCGAATAGCTGTAATGGTAATAGCCGCCGCCATTGGCGCAGCTGCCCATGCTGATCACGTATTTCGGGTCCGACATCTGGTCGTAGACCTTGCGCAGCGCCGGGGCCATCTTGTTGCACAGCGTGCCTGCGACAATCATCACGTCCGACTGGCGCGGGGAGGCGCGCGGGGCCGCGCCGAAGCGCTCCATGTCGTAGCGCGGCATGTTGACGTGGATCATCTCGACCGCGCAGCAGGCAAGGCCGAAGGTCATCCACCACAGGCTGCCGGTGCGCGCCCACTGGAACAGCTCCTCGGTCGAGGTGACGAGGAAGCCCTTGTCGGTGACTTCGGTCTGGAGCGCGTTGAAGAAATCGGCGTCGGGCGCGCGAACCTCGCCGCCCTGGGCGGTCGCGAGCTTCGACATGTCGGGGAGTCCCTGGGGAGGAGAAACGGTGTTGGTCATTCCCAGTCCAATGCCCCCTTCTTCCATTCATAGGCGAGGCCGACCGCGAGAATGAACAGGAACACCATCATCCCTGCCCAGCCGGTCCAGCGCGTCACGTCGAGGCTCACCGCCCAGGGAAACAGGAAGGCGGCCTCGAGATCGAAGACGATGAAGCTGATCGCGACGAGGTAGAAGCGCACGTCGAACTGGCTGCGCGCGTCCTCGAATGCGGGAAAGCCGCACTCGTATTCTGAGAGCTTCTCGGCATCGGGGTTGTGCACGCCGGTCAGGCGCGAGACTGCCATCGGCGCAAACACGAAGAGCACCGAGAGCCCGAGCGCAACGAGCACGAACAACAGTATCGGCAGATACTGGCTGAGGTCGACCACGATAATGTCCAAGCTATTAATCCCGGGGCCACCTAAGCCTGTAGCGCGCCCCACGCAAGGGTGCGACTCAGGGAAAAGCCCGCAGGAGTGTTGCAGGAAATTGAACACAGCTTGCAGCCTTTCACCGCAAGCTGCCCTCACCTACTTCATCATTCGGCCCGCCGCCGCCTCGGTCGCCTTGCCGTAGGGCGGCTTCAGCCCGCCGAGCTTGGCGATGTCGATCTTGGGCTGGTGATAGACCGCGCGGGCGTGGCTGAACTCGCGGAAGCCCTCGATCGCGTGGTAGCTGCCCATGCCCGAGGGGCCGACCCCGCCGAACGGCAGGTCCTCCATCGATACGTGGAAGACCACGTCGTTGGTCGTCACCCCGCCCGAGATGGTGCGGGAGAGCACCCGCTCCTGCTCGCCCTTGTCCTCGCCGAAATAGTAAAGGCCCAAGGGGCGGTCATGCGCGTTGATGTAGTCGATTGCCTCGTCGACCGCCTTGTAGGTCATCACCGGCAGGACGGGCCCGAAGATCTCCTCCTGCATCACGGTCATGCCGTCGTTGACGCCCTTGAGCACCGTCAGCGGCATCTTGCGCTGGTTGGCATTGCCGAAATCCTCGCCCGCCGGGTTCACTTCGATCACCTCGGCGCCTTTGTCGCGGGCGTCGGCGACGAGGCCCTGCAAACGCTCGAAATGGCGGTCGGAGACGATCGAGGCGTAGTCGTCATTGTCGAGGAGACGCGGATACATCGCGCTTGCCGCCTGGGTGACGCCGGCGACCGCTTCGTCCTGCCGGTCCTCGGGCACAATAAGGTAATCGGGGGCGAGGCAGATCTGGCCCGCATTCATCATCTTGCCGATCGCGATCCGCTCGCCCGCCTTGGCGAAATCGGCGCTACGACCCATCACCACCGGCGACTTGCCGCCGAGTTCGAG
>JBJTSG010000255.1:0-3704 GCA_046076505.1 Erythrobacter sp.
GGTAAGCGCACGGTGGAGCTGTTCGTTGCGCCCAAGGGCAGCATCCGCTACACGCTGGACGGCAGCGAGCCGCGCGAAGGCACGCCCTACACCGCCGCCTTTGCCATCGGTGACGACGACGTGCTGGTGCGCGCCTTCGCCGGCGCCGAAGGGCTGGAGGCCAAGGCCGACTTCCGCTTTCCGGCACGGGGCCGCCAGGGCGTGCAGATCGATGACGTGAAGCCCGCGCGGCTGGTCTCGCGCACCGGCCACAAGCTCGATTCGCGCGTCAAGACCTTCGAAGGGCTGAAGCAGGCCGCCGACAAGTCGGTGGAGTTCGAAAGCGTCATGCTCACCGCCGGGCAGGGCAGCAAGGTGGCGCAGCTGGCGGTGGGTGAGGTTCGGGTGGACGCGCCCTACCTCTCTGCCCTGCTGGAGAAGGTGCTGGAGAAGTTCCCGCCAGATACCCCCGTGACGCTGACCTTCCGCAAGGCCCACTTTGCATCGGGCCATGACCTGAAGGACTTTGCCGGCAAGCTGGGTATTGAGGTCCGCCAGCCGGACGTCGAGCAATGACCGTGGCCACGACGCCCCTGGCCATGAAAGCCACCCAGGCCCCGAAGGCCGCCCCTGACAGCGCCACCGTCGGCTTCGGCGCGCCCGAGCGCTTTGGCGCCCACGTCTTCCGGGTGGAGATCCCCGCGGCGCGCACCGAGCCCGTCACCATCGTGGAGGACTACGGCTACCGCGGATATGAGGCCGGCATCCCGCGTGACGAGCCGCGCGTGGTGCTTCTGCGGCGCACCTGGTCTGCCATTGCCGACGTGGCGCGGCGCGAGTTCAACGACCGGCTGAAGGCCGCCAAGACGCCCGCCGGCCGCTGGCACAGCGGCAACAACCTGGTGGACCGGCTGCTGGGCAAGGAACTGTGCGTGCTGGCCTGGGCCGCCGAGACGGCCAACGACGAGCAACTGCCGGTCGTGGGCAGCCGTTGGGCCGCGCTGCGGCCCGAAGAACGCTGGTGGCTGTTTGCCATGACGGTGGCCGAGGCCGGCCTGCCGGAAGACACCGAGCGGGGATGGCGGCGCGCGCTGTTTGCCGCGCTGTCGGATGGCGAGAAGCCCGCGCCGGGCCGGCGGCGCCGGCGGCCGGCGGAAGACGATCTGTTCCGGCTGCCGCTGTTTCAGGAGGGTGAATGAGTTCGGGCGTGGTGCCGTTTTCGCTGAAGGATGCGCCGTCGCTGATCGAGCGGCTGTTGCCGGTGCAGAAGTTGTCGGCGGAGGCGTACAAGGAGCAGGAAGGAAAGCAGGGGAAGCTGCTCACAACGCTGGGGAGCTTCTGGATTGGCCGCAAACCTCTGATCCTCAATAGGGCGTGCATCCTTGGTTGCCTGCTGCCGGCGACCGATGATCCGGCACGTGATCTCGCCATCTTCGAGATGCTGATGGCGATGGACGACGAGTCGTTCGTTGCCAGAGCCAAGCGGCGGCTCAAGCCCAGAGAAGTCCTTGCGAAGGCGTCGATCACACACGTCGCCGAGTACTTCACATCGTCCAATCCCGACTTGCTTCCGATGTCTGCGCCTATTGACTGGTCGGCCGCGGAACTTCGCCGAGTGACCGTTGAGTGGAGGGACGACGTCCCGGAGATCGATCGTCGGCGAATAGAAGCTCGGTTGCAGCCTCGTCTGCCGTATCGAGAGCGTGTGGAGGCCGCACGTCGGCCGGACGAAGTAGGCGAGGACGTCCATGCGCATATCTGGGCAGCTGTGAACGATCATCTTGGAACGTCTGCCTCGTCCATCGTTGGAATTACTCGTCAGCTTGGTGAGATGCGTTTCGGTCGCTTTCCGGTAGTTGCCGACACGTTCAGTGGCTCAGGACAGATCCCGTTTGAAGCCGCGCGTATGGGTTGCGACGCGCGTGCGTCCGATCTCAGTCCGATCGCTTGTCTTCTCACGTGGGGTGCGTTCAACGTCGTTGGCGGTGCGAACGCCTTCCGTGAGACGGTTACGGATGCTCAGTTGGCCCTCGCTTCATCCGTACAGGAGGAATTGGATGCACTCGGAGTTGAGGATGATGGCAACGGTTGGCGACCGAAGACGTTCCTGTACTGCATAGAAGTAAAGTGCCCACAAACCGGGTGGGCTGTTCCGCTGTTGCCTACGCGCGTAATCAGCAAGGGGCGGATGGCGATCGCCGAGTTGGTTCCAGATGAGTCATCGCGCCGCTTCGATGTTCGTATTCGGTCGGGAGTCTCGGAGGACGATCTCGCTGCAGCTGATCAAGGGACACTCCACAGTGATGGACGTGGCCAAGAGCCTTACTTGCGGTACACCTTGAAGGGTGTTGAGTACCGCACAAAGATTTCGACCATTCGCGGCGATCACGGTACTCCTGACGGTTCAACTGCGAATCGACTTCGACAGTGGACAAAGAGCGACATAAAGGCACGGCAAGAAGACGTGTTCCGCGAACGGCTGTGGTGCATCCAATGGATGCGGGAGCGGAAAGGTGCTCGGGCTCCTGACTACGAGTTTCGCGCTGTTTCACCTGCGGACCTGGAAAGAGAGGCTGTGGTCGAGGCCTTCGTTCGAGATCATTTGGCTGACTGGCAGCGAAAGGGCTGGATTCCGGACATGCGAATAGAGGCTGGGGAGGAAACGGACCGTCTCGCTCGAGAGCGCGGCTGGACATACTGGCATCACCTGTTCTCTCCACGTCAGCTGATGTTTTTGGGGCTGGCGAGTAAGGCCATCGACCTTGGGCCACCTGAGATGCGTGGCACGTTGCGCATCTTTCTCGCACGCCTGTCAGACTGGTCGTCGAAGTTGTGTCGCTATGGGACTGGAGCTGCGCGAGAGTCGGTAGCTCAGACCTTCTACAACCAAGCGCTCAACACGCTCTTCGCATACGCCGTTCGTTCGTTCTACTTCGCGAAGACGTACTTGCTCGAGGACGTGGCGAGCCGGCCAATCTCGGGAACTGCAAGTGTCGTTTCGGCATCCGCCGCGTCCTTTGATGGCCTAGCTGACATCTTCGTCACCGATCCGCCCTATGGCGATGCCGTCAAGTATGAGGAGATCTTCGAGTTCTTCATCGCCTGGCTGCGGAAGAACCCGCCACCCGAGTTCGCCGACTGGACCTGGGATAGCCGGCGCGCCCTCGCGATCAAGGGCGAAGGCGAAGACTTCCGCCGCGGCATGGTCGCCGCCTACAAGCGCATGGCCGAGTGCATGCCGGATAACGGCATCCAGGTTGTCATGTTCACGCACCAGTCGGGCAGCATCTGGGCGGACATGGCCAACATAGTGTGGGCCTCGGGGTTGCACGTCACCGCCGCCTGGTACGTCGTTACTGAGACGGATAGCGCATTGCGCGAAGGTAGTCATGTGAAGGGCACGGTGCTGCTGGTGCTGCGCAAGCGTCAGGGCCAGCACAAGACCACCCGCGACGACCTGGCCTGGGAGATCCAGGAAGAGGTGGAGAAGCAGGTGGCCGACCTGACCGGTCTGAACCAGCAGGCCAAGGGCCTGTACCGCGACGAGAACGTGTTCGAGGACGCCGACATCCAGATGGCAGGCTACGCCGCGGCACTGCGCGTGCTGACGCGCTATGCGGTGATCGACGGCCGCGACATGAGCGCCGAGGCCATCCGCCCCCGGGTGAAGGGCGAGACCACCTTCGTCGACGGCCTGATTGCCTTTGCCGTGGACACGGCCAACC
>JBJTSG010000256.1:0-12666 GCA_046076505.1 Erythrobacter sp.
CCGCCAACGGCAAGACCTTCCTCGACGGACGGGTGCGCGCGGGCAGCTTCGAGACCTACTCGATTGCGGCGGATGCGGGCGTTGCCTTGACCGACAGCCTTTCGGCCCGTGTGGTCGCCGAATACCAGTCGTCCGAGGACAATATCGACGTGGTCGAGATCGAGCGCCTGCTCATTGCACCCTCGGTCCGCTTCGCGCCTTCGGAGAACACCGAGATTGTCGGTCGCTTCACCTACACCCGCATCGCCCAGCTCGAATATGCCGGGCTTCCGGCGATCTTCATGAACGATCCGCGCGTCGATCCCGAACGCTTCACCGGCGCCACCAACGCGCCGCGCACTGAGGTCGAGAACCTCACCGCGCAGCTCGAATGGACCCAGCGCCTCTCGGACGGCCTGACCTTCAACTTGCGCGGGCGGCGTTACGAGAACGACTTCAAGGAATACGCGACCTCGCCCTTCCTCGCCTTCTTCCCCTGCGGCGCGGGTTCGGGGCTTAACGCGACTTCCTGCCCGCAGATCCGTGCACAGCTTCCCGCAAGCATCGACGAATGGACGGTCGACGGCTCGCTGACGGCCGAATTCACCACCGGCACCATCGAGCACGTCGTGCTCGGCGGGGTGCAGTGGGACCGCGCGGATTACGACGCGGCAATCGGGTTCGATCTCGTCAACGTCGTGCCCTTCGACTACGCCAACCCGGCGTCGGATTTCGACTTCTTCCCCGTTCCCACCCTTCGCGGTTTCAACACCAACCGCTACGAGACGCTGGCGGCCTATGTGCAGGACCAGCTGACCATCGCGGACCGCCTCCACGTGCTCGCCTCGCTGCGCTATTCGCGGCTCGGCCTGACCGAATTCGTCGGCGGCACCACTGACGAGGTCTATCACGAATGGGACCCGCGCCTCGGGCTGACCTTCGATGTCACGGAGGGCCTCAGCCTGTTCGCGGGCTATGCCACCGGATCGCGCCTGTCGATCTTCTTCAACGGCACCACCAGCCCCGTGCCCGAGCGTTCGGAAAGCTGGGAGGGCGGGGTCAAGTTCGCGCTTGCGGGCACCGGCCTGTCGGGCACTATCGCCGCCTTCCGGCTCGACCGCACCAATGTGCCGACACCCGATCCGGGCACC
The DNA here is from genome assembly GCA_046076505.1 of Erythrobacter sp. GTDB lineage: Bacteria > Pseudomonadota > Alphaproteobacteria > Sphingomonadales > Sphingomonadaceae > Erythrobacter. The sequence goes on from JBJTSG010000256.1 coordinate 1,131, forward strand.
TTCTTCACCTCGATCCAGACCGGCGCGCAGCGCAGTGAGGGGATCGAGGCGGATGTCATCTACGAACCCTCGCCCGCCTTCTCGTTGCTGGCGAGCTACGGCTACAGCGACGCGCGCGTCACCGCCGATACGGTGATCCCGGTCGGCAGCCGCCTGCCGCGCGTCCCCGACCACCGCGGGCGGATCGCGGCACGCTACCGCTTCCTTGATGGCGGCATGAAGGGGTTGGAACTGGGCGCAGGGCTGACCGCGGCCAGCGATAGCGTTATTGCGCTGCCCAATGGCGCCGAGGTCGATGGCTATGTCGTCGCCGATGCGCAAGCGAGCTATGAGATCGGCGGGATGCGCGTCGGGCTCCGGGTCGATAACCTCTTCGGCGCCGACTACTTCGTGCCCTACCAGTATTTCGCGCAAGACGTGGTGCGCCCCGGCAACCCGCGTTCGGCCTTCGTGACGCTCGGCTTCGGGTTCTGAGAGGAGGAAAACCTATGCCCTTGGATAGACGCGCCCTCCTGGGCGGCATGACGGGGGCGGCGCTGCTCGCTCCCTACCTCGCGCTCGAAAAGGCGATGGCGCAGACGGCGGGGAGCCACGCAGGGCACACCCCCGCCGCCGGATCGCCCAGCCTCGAAGAACAGCAGGCCATGGCCGCACACCAGAAGTCGATGCAGGACCTGTTCGGCGAGAACCTGTTCAGGAACGAGCAGATCGCGATGCTGCTCTACCCCGGCTTCACCGCGCTCGATCTGGTCGGCCCGCATTACTTCTTCGCCTGCCTGTTCGGGGCGAAGGTGCATCTGGTCACGACGCAGCCCGACCTCGCCCCAGTCGCCTCGGACCTCGGTCTTGCCATTTCGCCCACGGTGACGCTTGAGAACACGCCTGCCGATCTCGACGTGCTGTTCTTCCCCGGCGGCACCAAGGGGACTATGGACGTCATGCGCTCCGACCGCACCATGGCCTGGGTGAAGGACCGCGCCTCGCGCGCCAAGCACATCACCAGCGTATGCACAGGATCGATGATCCTCGGCAAAGCGGGGCTCCTGAAGGGCAAGCGCGCCACCTCGCACTGGGCGACCTTCCCGGTGCTGAAGGATTTCGGCGCGATTCCCGTCGATCAGCGGGTGGTGAAGGACGGCAACATCCTCACCGGCGCAGGCGTTTCGGCGGGGCTGGATTTCGCCATTGCCCTGACCGAGCAATTGCGCGGCCGCGACTATGCCGAAGCGCTGGTGCTGCAGGCCGAATACGCGCCCGAGCCTCCGATCGTGGCCGGCTCTGTGGCAAAGGCTTCGGCCTCCGTGGGTAACATGATGAGCCAGATGTTCGCCCCTGTCGCAGAGCAATTCCGGGCGCTGGCAAAGGGCTGAGTTCCCAGTCGCGAGGGCCGGGCTCTACAATGCCGCCCGGCCCCGTCTACGATGTAGGAAGCGCCTCCCGGTCTGGCGGGTGGACGTCACCGACGCTATCGATGCCGCGCTGTTCATGGACACCGGTGCAGGCGTGCTGGTGGACAAGGTCGCGGACTGGGAGCAGCCCGAGCGCTACGTCTTCAGCGGCGGTGCTCGGGCTACGGATGGACTGGGCGCGACGGCGGAGGGTTGGCGGGAGATGACCGTTACCACGCAAACCCCGGGTTGAGGTGCGCGGCTTACAATGCAGGTCTATACAGCGCCGACGATGCGGTAGCCTACCCCCGGCTCGTTGACGATGAGTCGGGGGCTGCCGGGATCGACCTCCAGTTTGCGTCTGAGTGCGCGCACAGCGACGCGCAGGTAGTTGAGGTCGTGCCGGTGAGCTGGCCCCCAGACCGTCTCCAGCAGCCGCTCATGGGTCACCACGCGGCCGGGCTTGTCGGCGAGGGTCCAGAGCAGGTCGAACTCGCGCGGGGTAAGCTCCACGGCGCACTCGCGCACCGTCACGGTATGGGTCTCGCGGTCGATATGCCCGTCCATGAATTCCCGCCGCGCGGTGCTGGCGAGCGGCCCGGCCTTGCGCCGGAGCGCGGAGCGGATGCGGGCGAGCAGCTCCTCGCTGTCGAAGGGCTTTGTCACGAAATCGTCAGCGCCGAGGTCGAGCGCGGCGACCTTCTCGTCCGTGGTGTCGCGGGCGGTGAGCACGATCACCGAAAGACCCATCGCGGCGAGCTGGGGAACGACTTCCAGCCCGTCGCGATCCGGCAGGCCGAGATCGAGCAGCACGGCCAGCGGCGCCGGTGTTGCCTGCGCCAGACGCAAGGCTTCGGCGGCGGTCGCCGCCTCGGCATGGGTGATCGCCGCGCGGTCGAGCGCGCCGACCAGCAGGCGGCGGATTGCCGGCTCGTCATCGACGATGAGAACGTCCTTACGCATCGCCCACGGTCTCTGCCTCGGAACCGAGCGGCAGTGCAATCGTGAACGCCGCCCCGCCGCCTTCGCGGTTGCTCGCGTGGATTGTGCCGCCAAGCGCCTCGACGAGGTTCTTGGCGATCCACAGGCCAAGACCGGAACCGCCGACGCGGTCGCTGCCTTCGAGCCGCTCGAACCGCTCGAACAGCGTCGCGTGCTCGGCTGGCAACCCCGGCCCGCGGTCGAGCACCCGGCACAGGGCATGGGTGGCATTGCGCTCCAGGACGACCTCGACCTGCGTCAAGGCGGGCGAGAACTTGAGCGCGTTGTCGATGAGGTTGATGAGCGCGTGGCGTAGCAGCACGGGATCGGTCGGGATCAGCGGACAGGCAGGATCGATGCGGGTGACGACACGACTTTCGTCCTCGTCCTGCCTGAGGTCGCGCAGCACCGCGGAAACGATGTCGGTGAGATCGACGGTCTCCATACGCGTTTCAAGCGCTCCGTCCTCTATGCGGGAGGCTTCAAGCAGGTCGCCGAGGAAACGCTGGAGCCTGCGCGCCTCACTGCGGGCGATGCGCACCTCTTCGGCATAGGCGCCCTTGTCAGGGATGGCCTCGGCGGCAGCGATGACGGCGGTCAGCGGGGTCCTAAGGTCGTGGGCGATGCTGCCGAGCAGCGCACCGCGCAAGCGGTCGCGTTCGCGAAGGGCGCCGACCTGTCGCGCTTCTTCTTCCAGCACGAGCCGCTCGTGAGCGAGCGCCGTCTGGTCGATCAGCGAGGCGAGCAGGGTTGCATCGTCGGCGCGCACGATCCGGCCGCGCTCGCTGCGGGCAAGGCCGAGAGCGCCCATTACCCCGAGCGATGTGCGCAAGGGGTGGAACTGCCAGTCCGAAGCGTTGAGCGTGCCGGTATCGCGGCCCGTGGCCTCTCCCTTGTCGAGCGTCCAGCGCGCCGCCGCCTCATCGACGAGATCGAGCCGGGTGACGGCAGGGTTGCCGCGCACCGCCAGAACACCTTCATCCTCCTCGGCAACGACAATGGCCGTCACCCCGAGCAACGCACCGATCTCGCGGCACGCGATGGTGGCCGTTGCGTCGCGGTCCGAGACGCTGGCAAGGAGCCCCGCAAAGCGAGCCAGCGAGGCGTTGAGGCGAGCGACCCCGGCGTTGTTATCAGCCTGCCGCCGCAGCTTGTCGGCCAGCACGCCGATTACGCTACCGACCAGCGCCAGCGCGCCGAAGGTGATGAAATCCGTCGGACGGTTGATTAGCAGTGTGAAGCGCGGCTCGGCGAAGAAGAAGTTGTATCCGAGCGCCGCCCACAGCGCCGCCCAGAGACCCGCCTGAAGCCTCAGGGTGCTCGCCGCAAGGATCACCGGGAGCAGCAGCAGCATGTCGATCGCGCCGGGGGCGAGCCACGGCTCGGCGAGCAGCAGCACGGCAATGCTGGCACCGACCAGCGCCAGCGCCACCATCGGGGCGCGCCACGGATTGGGATCGCGCGGCGCAGCGGGGCGCTCGTCGGCCTCGTCCAGCGGGACGACCTGCACTGCGACATCCCGCGCCTTGCGGATCACGGCCTGCGCGACCGAGCCATGTCGCCACTCGAACCAGCGCCTGCGGCGGCTCTTGCCGATGACAATCTGGGTAGCCCTGAGGTTATACGCCTCGTCCACCAGCGCCTGCGCGACGTCGGTGGCGGCGACCGTAATGATCGAAGCGCCGAGCGAGGAGGCGAGCGCGAGGTTCTCAGCAAGCTGTTCGCGCTGTTCTCCCGCGATGCTGCGCGCCCCGCCGCTCTCGACCACCACTGCAGTCCACGGCGCGTGAGCAAGATCGGCGAGCCGCTTGGCGTGGCGCACGACCTGCGCGCCGCCCTTGCCGGCGCTGATCGCGACAAGGAACCGCTCGCCGACCGCGAAGCCGCCTTCCGCCCCACTCAGAGCGAGTTCGTCGAGGAGGCGACGATCGACCGAGCCGGCGGCAAAGCGAAGGGCCAGCTCGCGCAAGGCTGCAAGCTTGGGCAGAGTGAAGAAATTGGCGAGCGCACGGCCTGCCGTCTCCGGCAGGTAGATTTTGCCGGCCGTCAGCCGCTCGATCAACGCCTCCGGGGGCAGATCGACCAGGATGATCTCTGCCGAAGAAAGGATGCTGTCCGGCACCGTCTCGCGCACCCGCACATGGGTGAAGCCGGCGACAATGTCGTTGAGACTCTCGATATGCTGGATGTTGAGCGTGGTGGCGACGTCGATCCCCGAGACCAGCAGCTCGGCCACATCCTGCCAACGCTTGGGGTGGCGGCTGCCCGGCGCATTGGTGTGAGCGAGCTCGTCCACGAGGATGAGGCCGGGTCGCCGCTCAAGAGCGCCGTCGATGTCGAACTCGTCGAGCGTGTGCCCTTCATAGGTGATGCTTCGTCGGGGCAGAACTTCGAGCGGTTCGAGCAGCGTCGCGGTCTCGCTGCGACCGTGGGTCTCGGCGATGCCGACCACCACATCCTCGCCCTCTGCCCGCTTGCGCGCCGCCTCCTGGAGCATCCGGTAGGTCTTGCCGACCCCCGGTGCCATGCCGAGGTAGACGGTCAGCCGCCCCCGCTCCCCGCGCTGCGCGAGCCGCAGGAAGCGCTCGGCGTCGTTAGCGGGGCGACTGGTGTCCATGGGACTGGACTACCGCCCCAGCCGATCGAGCGCCAGATTGAGCTGGAGCACGTTGACGATCCGTTCTGGCGCGAGCGGCCCGCCGACGCTCGTCGCCTGGGCTTCGATCAGCCGCTCCACCTCGGCACGCGGCAGCCCCCGCGCAGCCGCAACGCGCTCCGCCTGGTAGAGCGCACCGGCAAGGCTGACGTGTGGGTCGAGCCCGCCGCCGGAAGCCGCCACCAAGTCAGCAGAGATAGGGTTTGCAGTCGTCGCTCCGTAGGCGGCGATGGTCTCCTTGGCGCGCTTGGTCAGATCGGGGCTGGTCGGCGACTTGTTGCTGCCCGCCGCGCCCATCGCATTGTAATCGGACGCGGACGGGCGCGGCCAGACATAGCGCGGGTTGGTGAACTTCTGCGCGACAAGCTCGCTGCCAACCACCTTGCCGCCGACATTGACGAGGGATCCATTGGCACTGAATGGGACGGCAGCCTGCGCGAAGCCAAGGATAAGCGCGGTGTAAAGCACCACGCAGACGGAGAAGGTGACCAGCCACAGGCGGATCGAGGGAAGGATGTATTGCATCGCGACAGTGCTCCTCAGCGCATCAGGGTGACATGCTCGGCAATCGGGCCGAGCGCGGCAGCGGGGAAGAAGGTGAGCGCGCCGAAGATCACGATCACGACGAACAGCATCACCCCGAAGGTCGGCCCCACGACACTCAGCGTGCCCGCGCTTTCGGCGCTGCGGCGCTTGGCCATGAGCGAGCCGACGATGGCGAGCGGCACGATGATCGGCAGGAAGCGCGCGATCAGCATGACGAGGCCGGTGGCGATGTTCCAGGCGGGGGTGTTGTCGCCCAGCCCTTCGAACCCGGAGCCGTTGTTGGCGGCGGATGAACTGAACTCGTAGAGGATTTCGGAAAAGCCGTGCGCGCCGGTGTTGCTGAGCGTGTCGAGCCCCCACGGCGTCGCGGCAAACAGCGCCGTGCCGCCAAGGATAAGCAGCGGGTGGCTGATGAGCGCGAGCACCACCAGCCGCATCTCGCGGCCTTCGATCCGGTGCCCGAGATATTCGGGCGTCCGGCCCACCATCATGCCCGCCACGAACACTGCGAGCGCGATGTATAGGAACATGTTGATCATCCCCACGCCAACGCCGCCAAAGGTCTCGTTGAGCCACATCCCCGCCATCGGCACGAGACCGGTGAGCGGGTTGAGGCTGTCATGCATTGCCCCGACCGATCCATTGCTGGTTGCTGTGGTCAGCACCGCCCATAGCGGCCCGGTGATCGCCCCGAGACGCAATTCCTTGCCTTCGAGGTTGCCGACATCCTGCTGCACTGGGAGGTCGGCAAAGGCCATTGTCGGTGCGCTTTCAAAGGTAACGGCGGCGGTCAGCTTGATCGCCAGCAGCCCGGCCATCACCGCGAAGATCACGGCCGCGTGCCGGCGGCGGCCGATCATCCGCCCGAACATCCACACACAGGCCATCGGCACAATGATGATCGAGGCCATCTCGACAAGGTTCGACCAGAAGGAGGGGTTTTCGAGCGGATGGGTGGAGTTGGGCCCGAAGAAGCCGCCGCCATTGGTGCCAAGCTGCTTGATCGCGACGAAGGCAGCGACCGGCCCGCGCGCGATGGTCTGCGCCGCGCCTTCCAGTGTCGTGACCTGCGCGGCACCCTCCACTGTCATCGGCACGCCGGACAGTGCGAGCCATGCGGCGACGATGATCGCAAGCGGCAGCAGGATCAGGAAGCTCGCGCGGGCGACGTCGAGGAAGAAGTTCCCCATCGTTGCTTGCCCGCCGATGCCCCGAGCCAAGGCAGCGAGCGCGGCGATGCCGGTCGCTGCGGAGACGAATTGCAGCCACATCAGCCCGCCCAACTGGGCAAGATAGCTCCAAGTCGCTTCGCCTGAATAGTGCTGAAGGTTGGTGTTGGTGACGAAGGAGGCGGCGGTGTTGAAGACGAGATGCAGGCTTGCTGCCTTCTGCCCGTCAGGGTTCATCGGCAGCAGGTGCTGGGTCGCCAGCAGCAGGAAGAAGAAGCCGAACATGAGGATGTTGAACGCCGCGAGCGCGAGCGAATAGGTCTTCCAGTCCTGCTCGCCCGCGCCGCCGACGGCCCGGGTGAAGAGCCGGTCGGCGGCGACGAAGCGGCCGGAGAACAGCGCGGCCATGTATTGGCCGAGCGGCCAGGACAGGAGCGCCGTGCCGCCGATGACGAGAGTAATGGTGAGGAAGTTTGCCAGCATGGGAATGGTTCCTTGTGCCGCTCAGGCTAGGCCGAGACCGGCGACCGCGAGGTCGATGACCTTGATGCCGATAAAGGGTGCGATCACTCCGCCGCCGCCATAGATCGCGAGGTTGCGCAGGAGCTGGCTGGCCGCCGGCATGGGGCGGTAGGGGACGCCTTTCAGCGCCAGCGGCACCAGCACGGGGATGATGATCGCATTGAAGATGATCGCCGAGAGGATCGCACTGTTGGGGCTCGCCAGCCCCATCACATTGAGCGCACCAAGCCCCGGATAGAGCACCACGAAGATCGCCGGGAGGATCGCGAAGTACTTGGCGACATCGTTGGCGATCGAGAAGGTGGTGAGCGCGCCGCGCGTCATCAGCAATTGCTTGCCGATGCCGACCACCTCGATCAGCTTGGTCGGATCGCTGTCGAGATCGACCATGTTGCCCGCCTCGCGCGCGGCCTGGGTGCCGGTGTTCATCGCCACGCCGACATCGGACTGGGCGAGCGCGGGCGCATCATTGGTGCCGTCGCCGCACATGGCGACCAGCTTGCCCTCGGCCTGTTCCTTGCGGATGTAGGCGAGCTTGTCCTCGGGCGTCGCCTCGGCGAGGAAATCGTCCACCCCGGCCTCGGCCGCGATGGCGGCGGCGGTGAGCGGGTTGTCGCCGGTGATCATCACCGTGCGGATGCCCATGCGCCTGAGTTCGACGAAGCGCTCGCGGATGCCTGCCTTGACGATGTCCTTGAGGTGCACCGCGCCGAGCAGCCGCCCGTTCTCGACCACCGCCAGCGGCGTGCCCCCGGCCTGCGCGATGCGGTCGGTGATACGGCGCAGTTCGGTGACTGCGGCTTCGGGATAGATCCCGAGCTTGAGGACCGCATCGACCGCACCCTTGCGGATGCTGCGACCCTGCTGGTCGATGCCGCTCACCCGGGTCTGGGCCGTGAAGCCCACCACCTCTGCACCAGGCGCGAGCGGTTCGCCCTCTCCCGCCAGCACTACGATGGAGCGACCCTCCGGCGTCTCGTCGGCCAGGCTGGCGAGACGGGCGGCAGAGATCAGGTCAGCCTCGGCCACGCCCGTCAGCGCGACAAACTCGCTCGCCTGCCGGTCGCCGATGGTGATGGTGCCGGTCTTGTCGAGCAGCAGCGTGCCGATGTCGCCCGCCGCCTCGACCGCGCGGCCCGACTTGGCGAGCACGTTGAAGCGGATCAGGCGGTCCATGCCCGCGATACCGATGGCCGAGAGCAGCCCCGAGATAGTGGTCGGGATCAGCGCCACGAACAGCGCGATCAGCACCGGAATGGCGATGCTCCCCCCGGCGTAGGCGGCGAAAGCAGGGAGTGCGCCGACCGCGATCAGGAACACCAGCGTAAGGCCGGTGAGCAGGATCGTCAGCGCGATCTCGTTGGGCGTCTTCTGCCGGCTCGCACCTTCAACCAGCGCGATCATACGGTCGAGGAACCCCGCGCCTGGTTCAGCTGTCACCTTGATGCGGAGTTCATCCGAGATCACGGTCGTCCCCGCCGTCACCGCCGAGCGGTCGCCGCCCGCCTCGCGGATCACGGGCGCGCTTTCGCCGGTGATTGCGGCCTCGTTGACCGAGGCGACCCCGGCGACGACCTCACCATCCGCCGGAATCTGCTGGCCCGCGACGACGATTACGACATCACCGCGCTTGAGCTGCGTCGCCGGGATCTTCTGGGTGACGCCGCCCTTGCCGATCCGGTGCGCGACGAGCTGATCCTTGGTCGCCCTGAGCGAAGCGGCCTGCGCCTTGCCGCGCCCCTCGGCCAGCGCCTCGGCGAAGTTGCCGAACAGCACGGTCACCCACAGCCAGCCCACCAGCTGTCCCTCGAACAGCACGTCGCCCGTGCCGGTCGTGAGATGCCGGACCAGGATCACAGTCGCCGCCGCCGCGACGACGGCTGTCGCGAACATGACGGGGTTGCGCGCGAGCGTACGGGGGTCGAGCTTAACGAAGGCGTCACGTGCGGCCGGTCCCAGCAGCGCGCGGTCGAACATGCCGGCGCGGGCCATCAGAAGCGCTCCGGCCGCAGCAGCACCACGGTGAGGTAGGCGAGCAGGCCCAGCGCGACGAGCGCGGCCAGCAGAAGATCGAAGGTCATGGGGGCTCCGGGGTTCGCAATCACGAGGCATCCGGATGCGCCCTGCCCGCGTGAAAAATCGCCGCCGGAAAGGGGTGCACAGCATTAAATCGGCGTGAAACCAGGAGACTGGGCGGGTCGGGAGGCCGCCGCTTCACGCAGATTTCACGCGGCCACACACCAATCCGCGTCGCCATTTAACGGCAGGTGGGAGGATGAGGCGTCCCCATGAGCGGCCCGGCGCCGCTCGACCCACATGGAGCCTTATCCCGATGCGCTACACCCTCTTGGCGGTCCTAATGGCTTTCGCTGCCGTGCCTGTTCACGCCCAGAACGAAGCCGATCCGCAGCCGCAAGATCGCCCCGAGCGACCGACTGCCGCCGAGCCGATCACAATCTCCGGCAGCGCCACCATCACCTCGGATTACCGCTTCCGCGGCGTCTCCCAAACCGACCGCGGCCTGGCCGTCCAGGGCGGCATCACTGCCACCCACGAAAGCGGCGTCTACGCCGGTGCCTGGGGCTCGAACCTGTCGGGATGGGGCACCTTCGGCGGCGCGAACCTCGAGCTCGATCTCTTCGCGGGGGTCAAGGTGCCGGTCGGCGGCGACCAGCTCGACACCGGCCTCGTCTGGTACATGTATCCGCGCGGCGCCGACAACACCGACTTCGGCGAACTCTACGCCAAGCTCTCCGGCACTGTCGGACCGCTCGGGCTCACGGCAGGGGTCGCCTATGCTCCCAAGCAGGAGGCGCTCGGCAAGGTGTTCCTGACCGGCGCCAACGCCGCCGCCGGGCGGCCCGACAATCCGGGCGACAAGGAAGACAACCTCTACCTCTCGGGCGACGCGACCTATGCCCTCACCGGCACGCCGGTCACCCTCAAGGCTCATTTAGGCTACTCCGATGGCAATTCTGGTCTCGGCCCCAACGGCACCAGCCTTGCGCCCACCGGCACCTATTTCGACTGGATGCTGGGGGCAGACGTCACGCCGGTGAAGGGCCTGACCCTGTCGATTGCCTATGTCGATACCGACACCGGCAAGGCCGAAAGCGCCCATCTCCAGCCGAACTTCTCGCGCGGGCAGGACGGCATCGGATCCATCGCGGGCGCTGCCGTGGTTGTGTCGGCAACCGCCGCGTTCTGATGCGCAAGGTGCGGGCATGGATCGGGAGTCTTTCGTCACCCCGTCGCAGTCCGGCTGGAGTTCGGCCCGGCCGGGGTCCTGGTGCCTGTGCCATCCACCTATGCCATGCGAGGCGAAGGCGCCCGCCAGTTCATCGCCGCCGTGTCGATGATCCGCTGCGGATCGACCGGGCCCTCCCCCATCTGCCTCTGTTGGCCCCTCAGGTCCCGGCGCCCCAGATGTCGCCGCCGGACGCCTTGATGCGGCCATCCGCGAAGCGAAAGCCGTCCGGGCGGTCGTCGCGGAGGCTGATCGGGCCGTCGAGATCGGCGAAGTCTGCGAGCTGCGAGAGCAGCACGGCCGGAGCGATGCCGAGCGAGGAGCACAGCATGCAGCCGACCATCACGCCGAGTTCCGCGTCGCGCGCCGCCTGTGCGAGCCGCAGGCCCTCGGTCAGTCCGCCGGTCTTGTCGAGCTTGATGTTGACGACGTCGTAGCGCCCGCGAAGGCCGGGGAGGTCGGCGGCGGTGTGCACCGCCTCGTCGGCGCAGATCGGCACGCGGCGCGCGAAGCCTTCGAGCAGCGCGCTCGCCTGCGCGGGGATCGGCTGCTCGAGCAGGTCCACACGGGCGGCGGCAAGAGCGGGCTGGAGGTCGGCGAGCTGCTCGATCGTCCAGCTCTCGTTGGGGTCGACGATCAGCCGGGCATCGGGCGCAACGGCGCGGACGGCCGCAATCCGCGCCATCGGGTCGTCAGCGTCGACCTTCACCTTGAGGAGCGGCACGCCCCGGAACGCTGCCGCCTCGGCCGCCATGGCCTCGGGCGTGTCGATGACGATGGTGATCGCGGTTTCCGCGTCGCAGACCGGCTGGAGGCCGGTCAGGTCGGCGACGGAGCGTCCGGCGAGATTCGCCTCCAAATCCCACAGCGCGCAGTCGAGCGCGTTGCGCGCCGCGCCGGCAGGCAGGCGGGCGGCGAGCGCCTCCCGGTCGCCGCCCGCCTCGATCAGGTCACGGCAGCTGGCGATCACTGCGAGCGTCGTCTCGATCGTCTCGCCGTAGCGCGCGTAAGGAGTGCACTCGCCCCG
>JBJTSG010000257.1:0-6390 GCA_046076505.1 Erythrobacter sp.
GTACCAGAAGGAGCCCATGCCCCCGCACAGCCTCGTGATGACCATGATCGGGGCGAGCCTGCTGTGGATCGGCTGGTTCGGGTTCAACGCCGGCTCGGCGCTCGAATCCAACGCCTTCGCCGCGCTCGCTTTCGTCAACACCTTCGTCGCTACCGCTGCGGCGGGGGTCGCCTGGGCGGTGATCGAGAAGGTCGCGCACGGCAAGCCCTCGCTTCTCGGCGGCGTGTCGGGCGTGGTCGCCGGCCTTGTCGCGATCACCCCGGCGGCGGGCTTCGCCCACCCGGGCACCGCGATCATCCTCGGCGCAGTCGCCTCGCTGATCTGCTACTTCTTCGTCACCGCGGTGAAGAACAAGCTCAAGTACGACGACACGCTCGACGTGTTCGGCATCCACGCCGTGGGCGGTATCGTCGGCGCGATCGGCACGGGCATCGTCGCCGACCCGGCGCTCGGCGGGCAGGGCTGGGTGGACTACACCGCCCCGGTCGCCAAGGCGGGCGAGTTCGACCTCGCCGGCCAGGTCATCACCCAGTGCTGGGCAGTCGGCACCACCGTGTTGTGGACCGGCGTCGTATCGGCGGTGTTGTTCCTCGCCCTCAAGCACACCATCGGGCTGCGCCCCGACGCCGAAGCCGAGACCAACGGCCTCGACATCACCGAACACGGGGAGCGCGCCTACAACTAAGCGCGCCCTCTACCAGCTTGGCGGGGGGAGGCCTCTCTCTCCCTCTCCCCTCCCCCCGCCTCACCGCGTTCCTCCTGCGAACGAACAGACTGATTACGGCCGGAGCCGCCCAGGGCGTCTCCGGCCCTTTTTTTGTTTTTCGCTCGCCCCTCCGGGCGAGCGTCCTCGCTGCTATTTCCTCCGCTTCGCTCCGGAGCAGCTGCGGCTCGCGCGCGTGCGCTCGCGGCCCGTCCTTCGGCGGGCCCGATCAACGCAGATAACGAGGGTGGGCTCTGGTTCGCGCGCGAAGCGACCTCAAGGCCGAACGGCCGCCGCGCCTTATAGCGCGGAAGCCAAGCGGGCCGGATGGCCCGCGCCCGGCGCTTGAGGGCGCAAACTATTCACTCGCCATCACGAAGTCGGCGCAGCGCTCGCCGATCATGATGCTTGGCGCATTGGTGTTGCCGCTGACGAGCTTGGGCATGATGCTGGCATCGGCCACCCACAGGCCCTCGAGCCCGTTCAGTTTCAGCGTCGGATCGACCACCGCATCCTTGTCCGCACCCATCCGGCAGGTGCCGACCGGGTGGTAGACGGTGTCGGCCCGCGAGCGGATCATGTCGTCGAGCGCGGCATCGTCGTTGAGGTTGACCGGGTGGCGATCCTTCGGCCCGAAGGCCATCAACGGCGGCGCCTCGGCGATGCGTTGCGACAGGCGCACCCCGGCGCGCAGGCACGCCATGTCGCGCTCGTCGTCGAGAAAGTTGGGGTCGATCACCGGCGCCGCCGCCGGATCGGCGCTGCCGAGGCGAACCGTGCCGCGGCTCTCGGGGCGCAGCACGCAGGCGTGGAGCGAGAAGCCGTGCGCCTTGACCTTCTCGCGCCCGTGATCCTCGAGCACGGCGGGCACGAAGTGCCACTGCACGTCCGGCGCGGGGCTGTCCGGCATCACCGTCCAGAACCCGCCGGCCTCGGCGAAGGGCGTGGTCATCACGCCGGTGCGGCTGCGGCGGTGCTCGATCATCGCCGCCACCATCTTGAGCGAGCCCTTGAGCGTCTGGCCCATCAAGATGTCGCTCTCCGTCTCCCAGCCGGAGACGTAGTCGATATGGTCCTGGAGATTGCCGCCGACAGCGGGCCGATCGACCACCACGTCGATGCCGTGGGCCTTCAAGTGCTCGGCCGGGCCGATGCCGGAGAGCATCAGCACCTGCGGGGAGTTGAAGGCGCCCGCCGACAGGATGACGCCCCGCCGCGCCAGCAGCGTCTCGCGCTTGCCCTTGCGGCGGACCTGGACGCCGGTCACGCGGCCCGCCTCGATCACCAGCTTCTCGACCAGGGTGTCGGTGCGCACTGAGACATTGCCCTGGTCGCGGACCGGCTCGACATAGGCGCGCGCCGCCGACCAGCGCTCGCCCTTGTGCTGGGTCACCTGGTAGAGGCCGAAGCCCTCCTGGCGCTCGCCGTTGAAATCGGCATTGGTGCGCAGCTGCAAGGCGGCTGCGGCCTCGACGAAGGCCCTCGAGGCGGGGTTGGCGTGCTTCTGGTCCTCGACGAACAGCGGGCCGCCCCCTCCATGGTAGTCGTTCCCGCCGCGCTCGTTGCTCTCCGCGCGCTTGAAGTAGGGGAGTACGTCCTCGTAGGCCCAGCCGGTGCAGCCCGCGGCGGCCCAGTTGTCGTAGTCCCAGCGGTTGCCTCGGATGTAGATCATCGCGTTGATCGCCGAGGAGCCGCCGAGCCCGCGCCCGCGCGGCTGGTAGCCGGTGCGGCCCTTGAGGCCCTTCTGCGGGACCGTCTCGTAGCGGTAGTTCGATGCCTGCGGGATGAACGGCATGAAGCCCGGCGTCTTGATCCACACGGTATTGTTGTGCCCGCCCGCCTCGAGCAGGCACACCCGACGCGTGCCGTCCACCGCGAGGCGCCCGGTGACAGCGCTGCCGGCGCTGCCACCGCCAATTACAATGTAGTCGAAGCTTTCCATGATCTCTCCCTCTGACGGGAGACTTAGGCAGCTTCGGCGCTGCTCGCAATCGGGTTTCGATCAGCCACTGATGTTGCAGGAGGCGCAACCTCGCCGGCCAGTCGCGCCTGCCACCGCGCCCGGATCATGTCGCTGGTGATGCGGCTGCCGTCATGGCTCCAGCCGGGCTCGCGCAGGAGGTAGGCCAGCTTGTGCTTCCAAGGCGCGCGCCAGATGTCGGCGAGCATCCCGATCCATTCGTGGAACACCGCCCACAGCAGGTTGAAGCTGCCGAGCTGCTTAACGATCCCGTAGCGGATCGGCTCGTCGTCCACCTCGGGCTCGAAGGTCCCGAACATCCGGTCCCAGACGATGAACACGCCCGCGTAGTTCCTGTCGAGATAGCGCGGATTGGTGGCGTGGTGGACGCGGTGGTGCGAGGGGGTGTTCATCACCGCCTCGAACCAGCGCGGCATCCGGCGGATCGCCTCGGTGTGGATCCAGAACTGGTAGATGAGATTGAACCCGCCGCAGATCGCGATCATCAGCGGGTGGAAGCCGAGCAGCACCAGCGGCACCGCGAAGAGGAAGCCGAAGGTCAGGGCGCCGGTCCAGCTCTGCCGTAAGGCGGTCGAGAGATTGTAGTGCTGGCTCGAGTGGTGGTTGACATGGCTCGCCCACATCCAGCGGATGCGGTGCCCGGCGCGGTGCACCCAGTAATACTTGAGATCGTCGAGCACGAAGCAGACCGGCCAGGCCCACCATACGCTCCACCACTTCGGGCCGAAGTCGAAGATGCGGTACTCGTAGGTCTTGATGAAAACGCCAAGCGCGAACCCGCCGAGCAGCGCACCGGCGACGGTCGAACCCAGGCCGAAGGCGAGGCTGACGAGGGTGTCCTTGGGCTCGTAGGCTTGCGGAGCGCGCAGCTTCGCCCAGATCATCTCGGCGAGCACCGCCACCACGAAGAGCGGCACGGCGACCTCGGTGGGCTTGATGAAGTCAGGCATCCTGCCGCTCGTGTAGCGCAGCGATCGCCGCGACCCAAGCCTCGGGCTCGGGAATGGCAAGGGTGACGGTGCCGAAACGCGCCTCACCGGGGTCGACGAGAAGGGCGCTGCCGGTGGTCGTCTCCGCGATCCGCGCGCTCGCGCCGGGGCCGAGCACGCGGCCGGCGAAGCGGTTGCCGTGGCGCTTGATGACCATGATCCGCCCCGCGGCATCGCGGGCGAGAGCGCCGACGCCGGACCTGTCGCAGGCTGTCTCCACGGGCTCGAAGCCGTCCTCGACCTCGCCCGCCGCGCGCCGCACGCCGAACTCGTGATCGAGCCGCGGATCGCCTCCAAGCTTCAGCCACCAGGCGATCCCCGCCAGCACGATGATCGCGGCGAGCGAGGCGGCGGTCTGGAGCGCGAGCCCCGACATCAGCGGGCCGCGAGCATGTCGATCATGGTGCGAATCGGGCTGACGTCGTAGCCGGCCTGCGCCGCGGCGCGCGCGATCGCATCCGGGCTCTCGCCCTGCTTGGCCGCCGCGAGCGCCCACAGCAACGTCGAGCGGGTACCCGAGCGGCAGTAGGCGAGAATCGGTCCCTCGGCCTGCTCCATCGCCGCGATCATGGCATCGACCTGCGGCTCGCTGAAGCCGGCATGGCCGATCGGGATGGCGACGTAGTTGAGCCCGGCGGCAGCGGCCGCATCGGCGATTGCGTCGCCTTGGGGCGCAAAAGGATCCTCGCCGTCGGGGCGGTTGTTGACGATCGTCGTCACCCCGAGTGCCGCCGCCTCGGCAATGTCTTCGGGCGCAACCTGCGGGCTGACCAAAAGATTTTCGTTGATGCTGCGGAAATCGCTCATGCCTTGGTCCCTCGTGCCCTTGTGTCCTTGGTGCATGGTTCATGCCCAAAGCGCCGGGACCGCACAAGCTTCGCTACGACGGCCAGCGGGCCCGTCCCGGCGCTCTCGGTATTTTCGTTCGCAAAGCAAGCTTTTGTGCGCTATACCTCGGCAACGTGCGCTCCGGCCTTCGGGCTCGGCGCGTCTGCGTCCGGTGCGGCTCACTGTCCACGACATCGGCGCAATGGAGGGCGGGCAGTGTGGCAAGGTACATACTGATCTATGGGTTACGATAGGGGACGCCGGCGCGGCCGAGACAAGCGCGACGGTTTCGGCGAAGATGGCTTCGATCCGTTTGGCGGTGGGAACGATGGTTTCCCGCCCCGCGATTTCGGCGGCGACCGGTTTGGGGGCGGTGACCGCTTCGGCGGCGGCGGCGACCGGTTCGGCGGTGGCGGCGATCGCTACGGCGGCGGCGGTGGCCCGCGCGGCGGCGGCGGCTTCGGCGGCGGCCCGCGTGGACCGGGCGGCGGCGGCGGTTTCAGCCGCATGCCCGCCCAGATCGTCGGCACCGGCAAGGGCACCGTGAAGTTCTTCAACGCCCAGAAGGGCTTCGGCTTCATCCAGCAGGAAGGCGGCGGTGAGGACGTGTTCGTCCACATCAGCGCGGTCGAACGCGCCGGCCTGGAAGGCCTCGCCGAGGGGCAGGAGCTCCAGTACAACCTCGTGGACCGCGGCGGCAAGGTGTCGGCGCAGGATCTCCAGGTGGTCGGCGAGGTGATCGCCGTGGCCGCGAAGCCCGCCGCACCGCAGCGCGAGCTGACCGGTGAGCGCGCCAAGGGCACGGTCAAGTTCTTCAACGCGATGAAGGGCTTCGGCTTCCTCGTGCGCGATGACGGCCAGCCGGATGCCTTCGTGCATATCAGCGCGGTCGAACGCTCGGGCCTTTCCGGCATCAACGAGGGTGAGCGCTACGAATTCGATCTCGAAGTCGATCGACGCGGGAAGTATTCCGCCGTCAACCTGGCACCGATCGAGGGCTGACCCGGCCGATACCGCGCTCCTGCGGTTTGACGCGGGACCAGCGGAAGATTAACGGTAAAGCGGATGGCGGCTCTGGTTCAGGGCCGCCATTTGCGTTTTCCCGCCCCACCCCCAACGACTCACATTCAGGATCAAAGCTCATGTCGATCACCCCGCTCATGCCCGTCTATCCCCGTAGCGGTGTCCGGCCGGTGCGCGGCGAGCACTGCCACCTGATCGACGAGAACGGTACCCGTTACCTCGATTTCGCGAGCGGCATCGCGGTGAACCTTCTTGGCCACTCGCACGAAGGGCTAATCGGCGCGATCCAGCGCCAAGCGGCGACGCTGATGCACGTCTCCAACCTCTACGGCAGCCCGCAGGGCGAGAAGCTGGCCCAGATGCTGGTCGACGCGACCTTCGGCGACACGGTGTTTTTCACCAATTCGGGCGCCGAGGCAGTTGAATGCGCGATCAAGACCGCGCGTGCCTATCACCAGAACGGGGAAGGCGGTGACAAGGGCCGCTTCGAGCTGATCACCTTCCACAACGCCTTCCACGGCCGCACGATGGCGACCATTAGCGCGTCGAACCAGGAGAAGATGCATCACGGCTTCTCGCCGCTGCTCGACGGGTTCAAGTATGCGCCGTTCGATGATCTGGAAGCGGCCAAGGCGCTGATCGGGCCCAACACGGCGGGCTTCCTCGTCGAGCCGATTCAGGGCGAGGGGGGCATCCGGCCGGCGTCGGTGGAGTTCATGCAGGGCCTGCGCAAGCTCGCCGACGAGCATGACCTGATGCTGGTGCTCGACGAGGTGCAGTGCGGCGTCGCGCGCACCGGCAAGCTCTATGCCTACGAGCATTACGGGATCGAGCCCGACATCCTCGCCACCGCCAAGGGCATCGGC